>NZ_JYDG01000114.1:0-3130 GCF_003263545.1 Rahnella sp. AN3-3W3 | reverse complement strand
AATGTTAGTTGATTTTCTAAGCTGCCTGTACGGCAGTGAACAAACGACATTGAGTGGCAGCAAGACATGCTCATTTCTAAGCTGCCTGTACGGCAGTGAACTGTTGAGTTTTCAGATTTACGCTTTGAGCTGCAAGAGGTTATCCCTGTTTTGGCAGAAATACCCTCTTTTTTTGATGGATAATTCAGTGATTTAAAATCAATGAGTTAGCGATAGGGTAAAAAAAGAGGGTTAGCTGCAAACATATGAGCTTGCGGGCGTAATTTGAAGATTAATGAGTTATCGGTTCAATGTACTCACTTTCCGAAAATCAATGAGTTGAAGGTTTAAACACAATTATTTGCTTTTTAAAAAGCTAATCTGCTATTTCACACAATTAAGGACTAATGAAATGGCGATCCCCGCTTATTTATGGTTAAAGGATGACAGCGGCACGACAATACGTGGCTCTGTCGATATAACAGGCCGTGAGGGTAGCATTGAGATCCACGGCTTGCATCACGGCGTCTCCATCACCACCGACAACGCCACGGGTAAAGCTACCGCAACCCGTGAACATGCCCCCTATCTTTTCAGCAAAGAAATCGATGCTTCCAGTCCTTACCTTTATAAATCAGTGACCACAGGACAGAAACTTCAGTCAGCCGAAGTTAAATTTTATCGTATCAATGACGCGGGCCAGGAAGTGGAGTACTTCAGAGTTCTGATGGAAGGCGTAAGGATTGTTACCGTCGGGCCGATGTTGTTTGACATCAAGTCTTCTTACGGCGAGAAACGCAACCATCTGGAGATGATCGAACTGATTTACGAAAAAATCACCTGGTGCTATATGGATGGAAATATTATTCACTCAGACAGTTGGAATGAGCGTGCAACCGCATAAGGATAAATAGTGATGACATGGAGATATGAGCAAAGTACAGGCAGATTATACAAGGGGAATGAACTGGTCGAGACGGGTTACTCTGGTGTCCTGACCAATAAAAATAACCCAGATCGCCAGCAGGTCAAAGGTATGGGACCACTTCCCCGAGGGACTTATCGAATCGCGGGACATTCTCTCTCTAAAGGCCCGGCAACAGTAATTTTGGAACAAACCTCCGGGGATTCGTTTGGTCGCTCACTGTTTCGGATTCATGGCGAACGCGTCGGTAAGCCTGCAGGTTTCGCCTCCGAGGGTTGCATTATTATGTCTCCCTCAACTCGCTGGAGAGTGATCAGCGAGGGTGGAACCTTAGAGGTTGTAAGATGAGGCGATGGGTTCTATTCCTATTACTGTTGTGCATAGCCATGAATTCAATGGCAGCAAATATTGACTGGCCGGCCGCTTTGAAGGGGATTGCTGCCGGAGAACAGGTTTGGCTCGATAAAGTTCCCGAACTGGCCGCCGTCGCTGATGTTAAACAATCACAAGACGTCGAAGCTGCTTTATCGTCTGCACTTTCAACAAATACCGCCGCTGCGCTCAAGACACTTGAGGTTATTGACTCCCATGATTGGCCTCATTTAGTTGGCACTAACCTGGTCTGTATGGGACCCATAAATAAATCAGCAACTGAAATTGAGGCGTTTTATCAAAAAACGCGCCTGTCTTTGCTGAGTACTGATAAATCGGCAGTTTGCCTTTGGATTCTTGAAGCCACTTATGAGGAGTGGAAAGCAGGCAACGGCAAACTTATAAAGTAATACACCTTCTGTTAAAGCCCGGTCGGCAAACGGTTTTTTTTTTAAATTATCCTACTTGCTGATTAGTTTATCTTTCTAAGCTGCCTGTACGGCAGTGAACATTGGCTCCAGTTGAGGCGTTACGTTACCACCTTTCTAAGCTGCCTGTACGGCAGTGAACCCGTTGAGTTTTCAGATTTACGCGTTGAACGGCAAGAGGTTATCCCTGTTTTGGCAGAAATACCCTCTTTTTTGTTAGCTTGCGCGCACTAATTAAATCAATGAGTTAGAGAAGGTGCAAAAAAGAGGGTCAGCTCGAAGTTGTCATTAATACCCCATCCCAGCCTTCCCCTTCGCAGGGGAAGGAGCCGTTCTCAGGTTTATTTTATTTCGGTATATCGGCTCGGCCAGATGGTTTCGGCTTTTACGCCAATCGCATCAGCGATCAGTCTTTCCCCTTTCGGCCATTTACGGGTTAAGGCGTTTGAGAGCGTCGAAGAACTTAAACCTGCGCGGCGTGAGACAGCCGCCATTGTGGTGCCCTTCTTTTTGATTGCCGCAATGATATCAGCCTGATGCCAGTCTTTGTTCATGCGATCACCTCACCGGAGGCATACAGTGAGCAGCGCAGCATCTCAAAACGTTCCCACAAGATATACGTGATGATCTCTTTTATTTTTCTGTCATGCAGCGTCATCAGTATGAAATTCAGCGCCATGCATTGATCGCAAAGTTCATCGGGTTCGAGATCGGCGTAATCAAATAAGCCGTCGTCCATCGGGATCCCCAAATTCTTGCGGTGCTCGGGGATGGGTTGCGATAACGTCGCTTCAAGGTATTCAAGCTCGTTTTGCAGCATGATGCAAAGTCTGTCCTGCGAACCTCTGTTTTGCGGGTTCACCAGCGCATTCGCCAGCAAACGGCAGCGATCGGTGAGTGTCCATGAATCGGGGGATGTTTCAGAATTATTAGTGATAGTCATTTGTTGATTTCCAGAGAGCCGTATCACGCGCTACCACCCAAATTCCTACATTTGGTGGTAACCCAGACGAGGGTAGGAATCGATGTACTGGAGTTTTCGATCAGCCCGAAAGCTGCCTCGTCTGAGTCACCATTGATAATAACAGAAGTGTTTTAAATCCACTTTCAATGATGAAACAAAACGTAGCGCATGTGAAATGCACTATCTAGCACATCAGGTTCCTACACCCGACTGCGGATTTTGCCGCAGCGAGCAGACAATAACTGGATATCCACACATTAAAAATGGGCAAATCGCGGAGATGAGATACTGCTTCCAAGGAGTTTTTATGGTTTGCAGTAAGTTGCAAGCGGCTGCCTGTACGGCAGTGAACACAAATTATCGCGCGAGACGTCTTGTCCCGTCATTTCTAAGCTGCCTGTACGGCAGTGAACATCACTTGCTCAAGAGATAGCACAGTGTCTTTTTTCTAAGCTGCCTGTA
>NZ_JYDG01000113.1:0-1727 GCF_003263545.1 Rahnella sp. AN3-3W3 | reverse complement strand
TGGACTTGAACCACCGACCTCACCCTTATCAGGGGTGCGCTCTAACCACCTGAGCTACAAGCCTATTAAGGTATTTCTGCTCGTTACTTTCTATCAGACAATCTGTGTGGACACTGCACAATGCGTATCTTGAGGTAAGGAGGTGATCCAACCGCAGGTTCCCCTACGGTTACCTTGTTACGACTTCACCCCAGTCATGAATCACAAAGTGGTAAGCGCCCTCCCGAAGGTTAAGCTACCTACTTCTTTTGCAACCCACTCCCATGGTGTGACGGGCGGTGTGTACAAGGCCCGGGAACGTATTCACCGTAGCATTCTGATCTACGATTACTAGCGATTCCGACTTCATGGAGTCGAGTTGCAGACTCCAATCCGGACTACGACATACTTTATGAGGTCCGCTTGCTCTCGCGAGTTCGCTTCTCTTTGTATATGCCATTGTAGCACGTGTGTAGCCCTACTCGTAAGGGCCATGATGACTTGACGTCATCCCCACCTTCCTCCGGTTTATCACCGGCAGTCTCCTTTGAGTTCCCACCATTACGTGCTGGCAACAAAGGATAAGGGTTGCGCTCGTTGCGGGACTTAACCCAACATTTCACAACACGAGCTGACGACAGCCATGCAGCACCTGTCTCAGAGTTCCCGAAGGCACTAAGCTATCTCTAGCGAATTCTCTGGATGTCAAGAGTAGGTAAGGTTCTTCGCGTTGCATCGAATTAAACCACATGCTCCACCGCTTGTGCGGGCCCCCGTCAATTCATTTGAGTTTTAACCTTGCGGCCGTACTCCCCAGGCGGTCGACTTAACGCGTTAGCTCCGGAAGCCACGCCTCAAGGGCACAACCTCCAAGTCGACATCGTTTACAGCGTGGACTACCAGGGTATCTAATCCTGTTTGCTCCCCACGCTTTCGCACCTGAGCGTCAGTCTTTGTCCAGGGGGCCGCCTTCGCCACCGGTATTCCTCCAGATCTCTACGCATTTCACCGCTACACCTGGAATTCTACCCCCCTCTACAAGACTCTAGCTTGCCAGTTTCAAATGCAGTTCCCAAGTTAAGCTCGGGGATTTCACATCTGACTTAACAAACCGCCTGCGTGCGCTTTACGCCCAGTAATTCCGATTAACGCTTGCACCCTCCGTATTACCGCGGCTGCTGGCACGGAGTTAGCCGGTGCTTCTTCTGCGAGTAACGTCAATGCACAGTGCTATTAACACTGAACCCTTCCTCCTCGCTGAAAGTGCTTTACAACCCTAAGGCCTTCTTCACACACGCGGCATGGCTGCATCAGGCTTGCGCCCATTGTGCAATATTCCCCACTGCTGCCTCCCGTAGGAGTCTGGACCGTGTCTCAGTTCCAGTGTGGCTGGTCATCCTCTCAGACCAGCTAGGGATCGTCGCCTAGGTGAGCCATTACCTCACCTACTAGCTAATCCCATCTGGGCACATCCGATGGCGTGAGGCCCGAAGGTCCCCCACTTTGCTCTTACGAGGTCATGCGGTATTAGCTACCGTTTCCAGTAGTTATCCCCCTCCATCAGGCAGTTTCCCAGACATTACTCACCCGTCCGCCGCTCGCCGGCAAAGTAGCAAGCTACTTCCCGCTGCCGCTCGACTTGCATGTGTTAGGCCTGCCGCCAGCGTTCAATCTGAGCCATGATCAAACTCTTCAATTAAAAGTTCGATTTGCTTAAACAAGTTAAGCGGTGCTCAGAGATTACTTCG
>NZ_JYDG01000112.1:0-24417 GCF_003263545.1 Rahnella sp. AN3-3W3 | reverse complement strand
GAAGATTCGAACTTCCGACCGCTCGGTTCGTAGCCGAGTACTCTATCCAGCTGAGCTATGGGTGCATTTTAAATGGCGGTGAGGCGGGGATTCGAACCCCGGATGCAGCTTTTGACCGCATACTCCCTTAGCAGGGGAGCGCCTTCAGCCTCTCGGCCACCTCACCATACGCCTCTTGCGAGTGTGCTGACTAACTTTGTTTAAGCTCATCGGCACTGCGTGGCGCACATATTACTTTCTGGCCCTTATAAGTCAAACCCTTTTTTCCTAACAATCACCCGTTTGGACATTTCACGCGCAACCTGCGCAGTTTGAAGACAAAAACAGGGTGTGAATAGCGAAAAAACGGCTTCTTTTTTAGAGAAGACGAGTCAGGGGATGTGGCACTGACAGAAATTAAAAATGAAAAACGCAGGAAATTAAGGGGAAAGGAAATCGAAAAAGCGGACAAAAGAGGTTCAGCGCCTCGCCATTAGCGAGACGCCTCGTAAATCAGTAACTCGTCTGCTGCGACTTTTCAGCCTGAATGCGCTGATAAATCTCTTCACGGTGAACAGAGACCTCTTTTGGCGCATTCACACCAATGCGCACCTGATTACCTTTAACACCTAAAACGGTAACAGTAACCTCATCGCCAATCATGAGGGTTTCACCAACTCGGCGAGTTAGAATAAGCATTCTTTGCTCCTTGAATAATTAAAAGAGTCGGGTCTCTCAGTTTCCCGGCCATTATCGATCATAAGCGGGTAAAACGTAAGCCATGACCCCTACATTAAATGTAAGCAGCCTGCAACTTCAGCCATGAGTACTTTAAGTTTAGCCGATATCGTCATTGTCGCGACTTTAATCGCGAAGCTCACACCGCCATTAAGACTGAAAACGCCATACAGCACAATAGATTATGGCGTTTTCAGGGTTAGCTATTTATTTCTTCTTACAGCTTAGCTTCAACCCAGGCTTCAACAGTCGCCAGAGCAGCAGGCAGTGCCTGCACGTCGCTGCCACCTGCCTGCGCCATATCAGGACGACCACCGCCCTTGCCACCGACCTGCTGTGCTACAGAAGCAATCAGCTCACCGGCTTTAACACGATCAGTCAGATCTTTCGTGACACCGGCAATCAGACTGACTTTATCGTCAGCGATGGTTGCCAGAACAATAATCACAGAACCCAGCTGATTTTTCAGGTCATCAACCATCGTACGCAGAATTTTAGGCTCCACGTTATCCAACTCACGAACCAGCAGCTTAACGCCTTTCACTTCTTTCGTCTGGCTGGAAAGTGATGCACTTTCCTGCGCAGCTTGTTGACCTTTCACCTGCTGAAGCTCTTTTTCCAGCACACGTGAACGCTCAATCAGGGTACGGATTTTATCGGTAATGCTGTTCACATCACCTTTTACCAGATGCGCGACATCCTGCAGCAAATCGCTTTGCTGATGCAGGGCAGTAATCGCGTTTTCGCCGGTGATCCCTTCGATACGACGGATACCTGCCGCTGTGCCCGATTCACTCTGAATGCGGAACAGACCGATATCGCCGGTACGGCTGGCGTGAGTACCACCACACAGTTCGGTGGAGAAATCGCCCATGGTCAGAACACGAACGCTGTCTTCGTATTTCTCACCAAACAGCGCCATTGCACCTTTTTCTTTCGCCTCTTCCAGATCCATGATGGTGGTCTGGATTGGCAGGTTACGACGGATCTGAGCATTCACCAGATCTTCGACCTGACGGATCTCTTCTGGTTTCATCGCTTCAAAATGCGAGAAGTCAAAACGCAGATAGTTATCGTTAACCAGAGAACCTTTCTGAGCAACGTGCTTGCCCAGCACCTGACGCAGCGCAGCGTGCAGCAAGTGCGTCGCAGAGTGGTTCAGACGGATACGGTCGCGGCGAGCCATATCAACTTCAGCTTCAACGCTGTCGCCAACGCTCAGCTTACCGCTACTCAGGGAACCCTGATGACCAATCGCTTTGCCGTATTTCTGGGTATCAGACACAGAGAACACGCCTGCTGCCGTTTTCAGGATGCCTTTATCGCCAACCTGACCACCGGATTCACCGTAGAACGGTGTGTCATCCAGAACGACAATTGCATTAACGCCCGCCTGGATCTCATTCACTGGCTGACCTTCAACAAACAGCGCCACCACTTTTGAGTGGCGTTGCAGATGTTCGTAGCCGGAGAACTGCGTCACGCCATCAACACGAACCATGCTGTTGTAGTCGGCGCTGAAACCGCTGGACTCACGCGCACGACGACGCTGAACTTCCATTGCTTTCTCAAAACCAGCTTCGTCCACTTTCAGATTGCGTTCACGGCAAACGTCAGCGGTCAGATCCAGCGGGAAACCAAAGGTGTCATACAGACGGAAAGCAATTTCGCCGTCCAGAGTGTCGCCTTTCAGAGCGGACAATTCTTCGTCCAGCAACGCCAGACCACGTTCCAGAGTACGGGCAAACTGCTCTTCTTCAGTTTTCAGCAGTTGCTCAACCATCGCCTGCTGTTCTTTCAGTTCTGTCGCAGCCGGGCCCATCACTTCTATCAGCGGAGCAACCAGTTTGTAGAAGAAGGTGTCTTTCGCGCCCAGCATGTTGCCGTGGCGGATCGCGCGACGAATGATGCGGCGCAGCACATAGCCACGGTTTTCATTCGATGGGATCACGCCGTCTGCAATCAGGAATGCGCAGGAACGGATGTGGTCGGCGATAACACGCAGGGATTTGTTGGTCAGATCGGTCGCACCCGTGACTTCTGCCACCGCAGCGATCAGTTTCTGGAACAGGTCGATGTCGTAGTTGGAGTTCACATGCTGCATCACCGCAGTGATACGCTCCAGTCCCATCCCGGTATCTACGGACGGTTTTGGCAATGGCAGCATGGTACCGTCAGCCTGACGGTTGAACTGCATGAACACCAGGTTCCAGATTTCAATGTAACGGTCGCCATCTTCTTCAGCAGAACCCGGAGGGCCGCCCCAGATGTGATCGCCATGATCGTAGAAAATCTCAGTACAAGGGCCGCAAGGACCGGTATCGCCCATCTGCCAGAAGTTGTCAGAAGCGAATGCACCGCCTTTATTATCGCCAATGCGGATAATACGTTCTTTCGGAACGCCGACTTCTTTTTCCCAAATCTCAAACGCTTCGTCATCCGTCTCATAGACAGTGACCCAGAGCTTTTCTTTCGGCAGATTGAACCAGTTTTCGCCGGTCAGTAATTCCCAGGCGTAGCTGATGGCTTCATGCTTGAAGTAATCACCGAAGCTGAAGTTGCCGAGCATTTCGAAGAAGGTGTGATGGCGTGCGGTGTAACCGACGTTTTCGAGATCATTGTGTTTACCGCCTGCGCGGACACAACGCTGGGACGTGGTGGCACGGTTGTAATCGCGCTTATCCAGACCGAGGAAAACGTCTTTAAATTGGTTCATCCCGGCATTGGTAAACAACAGTGTCGGATCGTTTGTCGGGACAAGCGAACTGCTTGAAACAATGTTGTGTCCCTTACTATGGAAGAAATCGAGAAACGCTTGACGGATCTCAGCGGTGCTCTTGCTCATAAATATCCCGGAATCATGCTGGAAGAACGGCTCTTGAGCCGGATAACGCTGCATATGGCAGCAATCTGTACAGCTCACGAACGAAAAAGTGCGGATAAGATAAAATTTCTGCGCGGGGAAGTAAAATACCGTATGCGGTCAATCGTCAAAATCGCGATAAATAGACTGTATTTCTTCCTGAAAGAAGCCCCGATAGAGCAAATAACGCAGAACTTTTGATTTTTCTTTCCAGTCAGTCGGTAAATTTTCGCCAAACTTTCTGAACGCCAAATCTCGTGCCAGCGCGCACCAGTCGACGTCTGTGTTTTCCAGTGCGACTGTTATGATTTCTTTATCGACACCTTTTTGCAGTAATTCCGAACGGATGCGCTGCGCACCGTAACCTTTATGACTGCGACCAGAAATATAGCGGCTGGCAAATTTGGCATCATCAAGCCACTGATGTTGATAACAGTAGTCGATCACCGCCTGTACATGTTCTTCCGGAATCTCTTCCGGCACCGGCCGCGGCTCTGGTTTGGCTCTGACCGCCTCTTCTTCGGCGAACTCATTTTGCGCTGGCTTTTTACGCGAAGCCCAGCTGCTTTTCTTATTCTGAGGCTTAACAAAAGGCATCGGAGGAATGAGTAACTTGCGGCGTAATTCTGTTTCGCCATGGTCGCGCTGAGCAAGCAGACGCATTGCGCGGTTTATCAGTGTATTGATTTTCGCTGCATCGCCATCTTTTTTGGGCGGTTCAAACAGTGTTGACTCGCTATTTTGTGCCACCTCTTCCAGCAGTTTTTTCAGGTCGATGACGTTCTCATTCATGATTTTTTTATCAGGTATGTTTTCATCGGACATAAGGTTTTCCCCTTATATGCAAAATGCCAGTCTGGAAACCAGACTGCATTTTAGCGACGTTTGAAAGTTACGGACAAAGTCCCCTGCCCTTCAAATGTCTTTGTCAGACAACCGCGAAATTAAAACTCTTCGCTGGTTTCCATGTTGTCGTCAGCGACTTCAGCTGTCGTTGCTGCGCTCAGTTCACCCGTGCCGCTCAGCAGCATGTCACGCAGTTTTTTATCCAGCTCCGCAGCCACTTTCGGATTCTCTTTCAGGTAGTTGCAGGAGTTCGCTTTACCCTGACCAATCTTCTCGCCGTTGTAGCTGTACCATGCACCGGCTTTCTCGATCAGTTTGTGCTTAACGCCCAGGTCGATCAGTTCGCCGTTGATGTTGATACCTTCGCCATACATGATCTGGAATTCGGCTTGTTTAAATGGCGCAGCGATTTTGTTCTTCACCACTTTCACACGCGTTTCGCTACCGACAACCACATCACCTTCTTTGATCGCGCCGATACGACGGATATCCAGACGTACAGAGGCGTAGAATTTCAGCGCGTTACCGCCGGTGGTGGTTTCCGGATTACCGAACATCACACCAATTTTCATACGGATCTGGTTGATGAAGATAAGCAAGGTGTTGGCGTTTTTCAGGTTACCGGCCAGCTTACGCATCGCCTGGCTCATCATACGTGCCGCGAGGCCCATGTGAGAGTCACCAATTTCGCCTTCGATTTCTGCTTTCGGTGTCAGTGCAGCCACGGAGTCGACGATGATCACGTCAACAGCGCCTGAACGGGTCAGCGCGTCACAGATTTCCAGAGCCTGTTCGCCAGTATCTGGCTGAGAACACAACAGGTTATCGATATCTACGCCCAGTTTTTTAGCGTAAATCGGGTCCAGTGCGTGCTCTGCATCGATGAACGCACAGGTTTTGCCTTCGCGCTGTGCTGCTGCGATAACTTGCAAAGTCAGCGTGGTTTTACCGGAAGATTCTGGTCCGTAAATTTCAACGATACGGCCCATTGGCAAGCCGCCGGCACCTAACGCGATATCCAGAGACAAAGAGCCGGTAGAGATCGTTTCTACGTCCATGGAGCGATCTTCACCCAGACGCATGATGGAGCCTTTACCGAATTGCTTTTCAATCTGGCCCAGTGCTGCAGCTAACGCTTTTTGCTTGTTCTCATCAATAGCCATTTTTACTCCTCGTCTGATGCAGGGGAACATCCCGCCTGCATCACTGAATATAATTTATGTACAGGTAATTGGCAGTAATTATACTGTATGCTCATACAGTATCAAGCCTAATTTTTAATAAACTCACGCAATGCAGTTTGTAGCGAAAAAACAGCAACTTGCAAACGCACCGCTTCGCGATCGCCGGAAAACTGCTGTTTAGCCGTCAGAACGCGCCCGTCTTTTCCGGCAAATCCGAACCAAACCGTGCCGACAGGTTTTTCTGCAGAACCACCATCAGGTCCGGCAATACCGCTGACCGAAACGGCCACATCTGCGCCCGCGGCGTGCAATACGCCCTGCGCCATTTCATGCACCACCTGCTCACTCACTGCGCCATATTGCTCCAGCGTGCTTTCAGACACGCCCAGCAATTCATGTTTGGCTGCATTACTGTAAGTAACAAATCCGCGATCAAACCAGGCGGAGCTTCCGGCGATGTCAGTAATCGCCTTGGCAATCAGGCCGCCGGTGCAGGATTCCGCACAGGTAATCCACCATCCCCTGGCCTTCAGCGCCGCCCCGATTTCCACACTCAGTTCATGTAAACGTTTTTCGTCCATATCCCCTCCCGGCGGGACATCTGAAACTACCCCGATGTTAGCATTTCTCTTCCGGTCTGCGAGTCCCGTCGAAGTGATTTGCGCGATGTATTCAGAACTGGAATAAAAAGAAAAAAGAAGGGCCACGATCTGCGGCCCTCATGAGAGTTGAACGATCCGGCGTCAGCGCGCGGCTTTCACCGCCTCACCCAGCTGCCATACCGCCATCGCATAATGCACGCTGTGGTTGTAACGGGTGATGGTGTAGAAGTTCGGCAGCCCGTACCAGTACTGGTAATTTGTGCCCATATCAAGGCGCAGCAGGCTCGCTTCCTGATAGTTGCCAAGCGATCCTAACGGGCTCAGTCCGGCGGCTTTCAATGTATACAGCGGATATTTGGTTTTAAAGCCGTTCTCCAGCAGAGGTGCCTGACCGGCTGCCGGCACCGCAATTGGCGCGCCTTTAGTCCAGCCGTGGGCTTTGAAGTAATTGGCGACACTGCCGATGGCATCAATTGGATCCCACAGGTTGGCATGACCGTCGCCGTTAAAGTCGACGGCGTAGTCTTTATAAGATGACGGCATAAACTGGCCATAGCCCATTGCACCGGCGAAGGAACCGCGCAGACTCAGCGGGTCATCCCCTTCACGCCGTGACATCAGCAGGAACGTTTCCAGTTCACCGGAGAAATACGCTGCACGGCGCGGATAGGCAAAGGATAAGGTCGCCAGCGCATCGATAATGCGGGTTTTACCCATTACGCGTCCCCAGCGGGTTTCCACGCCGATAATGCCGACAATGATTTCCGGCGGCACGCCATAGACCTGCTCCGCACGCTGCAACGCATCCTGATATTGATTCCAGAACACCACACCATTTTGCACGTTATCCGGCGTGATGAATTTGCTGCGATAACGGTTCCACGCGCCGTTTGGCACGGTCGATGGCGGACCGGAAGGTGCCTGCTGATCCATCAGTCGTAATACAAATCCCAGACGTTTGGTTTGCGACAACACATCATGCAGCTGCTGACGGTCAAAACCGTGCTCGCGCACCATTTTGTCAACAAACTGATTCATGGCCGGATCATAGGCAAAATCGCCGGTCTGCACCGCGCCGGTATGCTCAGGCTGGAGCAGAAAACCGCCGTCGGGCACCGTACTGGCGCTGGCATTTCTTCCATCGGAGAAAGGATTACGCGGCCCTTCGGGCTGAGGCGCGGGTTTATTACTGCTACAGGCAGAAAGTGTAAGAACCAGGGGAAGAATGATTGCCAGGTGGCGCATCGGATATCCGTAACCATGCAATAAAAGAGGTACAGATATGGTAGAGCATTATCAGAGCCGAAAAAACTGAAAATCACCGTCTTTACAAGCTTGTTAACCAGATTACTGCGCCATGATTAATGGAGAGGAGCGAGGTGATGTGGCGGCGGCATTTTTAATCAGTCCGGCAATTTTATTCTGTATGCTTTCTTCCAGACCAGGGTAAAGCGGCAAACAGATGACTTTTTCCGCGAGCTGGTGCGCAACAGGCAGATTTTCCCTGCTGGCACTTTCAGCAAATTTGTACATAAAGAAACTGCTGATTAAAGGATAAAAATAGCGTCGCGCCATGATGTGATTGTCTTTCAGCAATTCGTACAGCTCGTCACGCGTAAGAGCAAAATCTTCATTAACCATGATCGGGTAGTACGCATAATTCCAGGTCACATCCTCAGGGATCGACATCAGTGAAATCCCCGGAATATCCGCAAGCAGCATATTGTAATGGCGATAGAGTCTGCCACGATCATCAAGAGCTTTATCAATGTGTTGCAACTGAAGGAGCCCGTACGCGGCTTGTAATTCATTCATCTTGCCGTTGATACCCGCCGCGACAACGGTAGTCTCATTAACGAAACCAAAATTTTTCAGATAATCGATGCGCTGCTTCATTTTGGCGTCGTGACAGATAATGGCACCGCCCTCAATCGTATTGAACACTTTGGTGGCGTGAAAACTCAAAATAGACAGGTCGCCCTGACGCAGGACGCTGACGCCATTTTGTTTAACACCAAAAGCGTGGGCAGCATCGTAAATAACCTTCAGCCCGTACGCATCCGCCAGCTCTTCGATTTTGCGGGTGTTACAGGGGATACCATAACAATGGACGGGCAAGATTGCCGTTGTAGCCGGAGTAATCGCCTGCTCAAGCTTGTCTGCATCAAGGTTGAACGTCTCAGGATCGGTATCGACAAAGACCGGTGTAAGGCCATTCCAGAGCAGAGAATGTGCCGTAGCGACAAAAGAATAAGGCGTCGTGATCACCTCACCGGTGATCCCCAGCACCTGAAAAGCGGTCAGTAAGGCCAGCGTACCATTTGAAAACAAACACAAATGTTCCACACCCAGATACTCAGACAGTTCTTTTTCCAGCTGTTGATGATACGGACCACCATTGGTCAGATGCTGACTTTCCCAGATATTTTCCAGATAAGGAATGAACTCCTCAAGCGGAGGTAATAAAGGACGAGTGACAAATATGTTTTTTTCCATGATGGCTGTAATCCTGAGAAAGTTAGAACAAGCGATATTCTGATAATAAGTCCCGAACCGTTTCTACAGAGCAGTTCATCAGCACATCAATAATAGAAAGACTAGGATGAAACTCCTCACGACCTTGCGGATAGCGGATGTCATTCATTTTTATAAACTTCAAATCCAGCCTTGATTTTAAAAACTGTTCGCGGTCATATAAATCAACACCACCCGCACTGTTAATATAAACATCTGCACCAAGTGAATGGCATATAGCAATAATTTTGTCGCTGGCACTGCCCGTCTGAGCATAATTAATCTGGCTGGAAAGCATCACGACCTTTTCTATACCCAGATAATCAAAGAAACAGCGCATCATCTTCTGGCACATCAGGGCAATACTTCGCTGTTCAGACTGCAACACCTCTTCAATAATGGGGAATACGGATACGAAGAAAGGTCTTTTATGATAGGCATGCCGTAATTGTGTGATGAGTTTCCCCACATCCTGACTAAATTCAAGTTCCTTTATAGGCTTGAATAAAGAGGCACCCGGGACAGGAATAACAAAACGCTGAATCTGACCGGCGCTGAGAATGCAATTCCTGTTAACAAAACCCCTTTTGATATAATTAGCATTGTCATACAACACAAAAATATCACATGTAGCAGCAAGCTGGAAATAGCCTAAATATGGAAAAATGTAAGGTTGCATGATAGCAACACGCTTTAATTCACTCATCACAAATACTTTCCGGAACAAAATAAAATACGGTCTCTAAAAGACCCTCGGAATAATGGCGTAAATGAATTTTATAGTCCGAATTGTAGCTGAGAACCCGCTGCGGAATTGTCCAAAGATCATCAGGTTTGTGGTAACAACAAATCGCCAGCAGGGGCTTTTGAGTTTTAATAATATTCTGTGCACCGGCTAATGCGGGTAATTCATAACCCTCAATATCCATTTTTAAGCAGCTGACTTCTCCATTAAGCAATTCATCCAGCGTAACAACCTCAACGGTAACATCGCCTGAATCACAAATCTTAGATGCACTGCCGGCCCGTGAAAACCGCAGTGTTTCTGACTGGTTCGAAACACCATAAGGGTAGACTCTCACACCCGGAAGAGCGTTTAGCGTTTGCGCGATAAGCTTGCACTGGCTGATGTCGGGTTCAAAAACCTGAATACTTTTATAATCCGGAAACCGTCTCGCAAATTCCAGACTGGTTGCACCATCATAACCGCCACAATCAACGAAGTGACGGGCATAATCTTTGACGAAAGGCAGATCAAAATACTGCTCATTCGTCCGGCAGGTAAACCCTTCAAGTGCCGCTAAGCAGTTTGTCAGCCTGAAATTAATAATTTTGTCGAACGTTTCTGCTGAGAGATCATCTGCCAGCTGATAACGTACGTTGTCATAGCGGCTTTTATTCAGCCGGTAATCATCGACAAAAGCCTGACCATGGTAAAAAGCGACAGGGTTTAAAAAAGTACTGAAGTAACGATAGAAGGAAAAGAAATCCAGACAGTCACACGGTTGATCTTTCATCACCCTCTGGGCGGTAAGCGGGTGGCAATCGGCAATTCCGGATACCACCATGGCATCTGCCGGCACCTCTGACCATGTAACGACAGGCAGGCCGTCAACCGACGTGGCATCAGTAAACTCATCGATAAATCCGGTTATCGCAAACTTTTTGGCAATATCTTTAGAATAAGGCGTCACCCCAAAAGCAAACCGTGGTCGGGTAGTTTTTGCAAACTCCTCGCAAAATATAACAGCATCTTTATATATCATAATAATTTCCGTATCCGGTTAACGTAGCAAAAACTCAACAGCATCCACATCCATCACTGCGACATTTTTCAGCTTCGCGACATCCTGACGTTCAATAAAATAGTTATCGATAAAAAGACTCTTCTCAGGAATATAAAATGACTTCTTATCTGTACTTTCCGTTAAATGAATAACCTGATCGAATAAAGACTCAGCAATGGCAGACTGACGCAGGGTATCAACAGGATCGCTGATATGCCGGGTAATCAGGTGAAGTGATTTTCCCTGTGCTTTGCATTGATAAAGTAATGCCATCACAGCCGGAACGGCATGACCGTTAATGATTAGCGTATCGTCGAGATCAATAAAAACATGTTCAACAGGAATATCGATACGGCTGACGGTTTTAACGGATCTGTCAACCAGAGTGATATGTTCACTGGCGAGCGGCGTTATACTGCGCTCCAGAAAATCATGCAGCGTCATCAGAGGTAAATTAATTCCACGCGCGCGCTGGAAAACCATTGTGCCTGCAATACGGCAAGATATTTCCAGCAACTTCCATTTGCCATATTTATCTTTTTTTAACTGAACAAACCACGGACCACGAAACACCAGGCGGGAATTTATCGTGGTAATGATTTCCATGATTTCATCATCCGGGTTCTGTTTTTGCGAACGCATACTGATACCGGCACGTACACGTTCCCGGCTGCGCGGCCCTGCCCAGATGAGTTGCCTTTTTCGATCGGTGAAACAATCGACTGTGATTTCTTCACCGGGCAGAAACTCCACCACCAGTGGCTGAGGAACGTTTTTAATGGCCTGAAGTAACTGAGCCGCATCATCGACCCTCTGAACATCCTTTCCCCCCTGCCCGCAATCCGGTTTAATCAGCACCGGCCATTCTGCAACGGGATATTCCGGGTGATAACAGGCGGGCACCCAGCGACAATCCTGGAAAAGCGCATAGGTTTCACTTTTATAGCGGGTAATTTGTGCAGTGGTGGCATTGCCATTCACCAGATAAAAGCCCTGCCGCTGCGCCAGTAGCGCAAGTTTTACGGCCACACTGTCATGGGTAGCAAAAACAATATCCGTCTGGCACTCTTCTAAAAGGGCCAGAAAAGCATCGTCAAAACTTTGGTCATCAATCAGCGGCAAATCGCCCCGGTAATTTTCGAACCTGAATTCACCATGATCGCTGACGCCTGACGCCCCCACTAACTGATTAACATGCACGGAATACCGGAGTGCCTGATATATTTCACCCGCATTTTCCGAGCCGCACGGGAATACTAAAACGTTTAATTTTTTCATTTAAGTTTTTAATTTACCCCCCCGCAGACGGGTTAAGAAAATCAGCGACTTTTTCAACAATGAATTCCATTGCCGCAATGCCATATCTTTGATCGACAGGTAAAGGGGGAAATATCCCCCGATAGCATCTGAGAATTTAGTCATCGGCAAGAACTATGGCTTGTGCGGGTAATCCTTGCTGGTGCAAGCTCCAGGCCTGTTCGAGGACTTTTTCAAAATAGAATGCGCGATGGCTGACTCTTTTTTCTCTTTCCAAAATACGGTCACGAAGAGACAAGCGCACACTGTTCAGATGCTCAAACTGTCCATTGAGCGCGACAGCTTTCGCCACGTATTCATCGGTTGAACTCGCGACAAACTCCTCAAGACCCAGGAATTTCATTGCCGCGCCGGCCTGACGTGACACGACACTGTCGCCCGCCAGTGTCAGCGACGGGACGCCCATCCAGCTGGCATGGTTGGTGGTTGTACCGCCGGTATATGGGAAGGTATCGAGGATAATATCCACGTCATTATGCATTTGCAGATAAGGCCCAAAACCGCACTTAAGACGGGCAATAATTTGCTCCCTGCGGACTCCACGACTTTCAAACTCCAGCATGTATTTTTCGATCATTTCCTCATCGCTCATTGACGCGAAAAGTAATCTGGCATCAGGAAGCTGAGTTAATATTCTTGCCCATGCATCGAGCACAGCGGCGGTAATTTTTTGCGGGCGGTTAAACGTGGCAAACGTGATATACCCATTTTTGAGCGCAGGAAGAGCATTAACATCTATATTGTAATCAGCAGGTTCGAATTGCTTAGCCGCAGGTAAATAAGCCAGTTTCTCAGTAAAGTGACTGTCTAATACCCCCGGCTCGGCAAAATTGCTGTCAATAAGATAGTAATCCATCTCTTTTACGCCGGTAGTCCCCGGATATCCTATCCACGACATCTGAACCGGCGCCGGTTTCAGACCAAAAACAGGTAAGCGGTTGAATGCCGTATGGCCCGATAAGTCGATCAGGATATCAATCCCATCCGCTGCAATTTTCTCTGCCAGCTCAATATGACTCAGACTTTTAACGTCATTCCATTCTGAAGATAATGCCGCATAAAGCTGTGTATGGCGGTCATTAGACGGAGAAACATTGTAGCCAATGACGTCAAAGCGGGTTTTATCGATTGAACTGAGCACAGGATAGATGAAGTTACTCACCGGATGTTCCCTGAAGTCACCCGATACAAAACCAACCCGCAGGCGGGGATTGTCATTCACTAAAACCGGGCGTTCAACCGTCTTATTTTTCGCCCACGCGCTCAGCTTTTGACCGTACTTCTGATGCTCGGCAAGGATTTCTTCTGGCGAACATTGATGATCGTGAAGAATGACAAACAACATGTTGCTGTAATTAGCAAAATATCCGAGTGAAGACTCTGACAATCTCACGCCTTTTTCCAGATACTCTCTGGCTTCACGCATCTGATTACGTTCGCTCAGCACATTGCCTAATTTGAGCAGGTATGTTGCGTTATTACTGTTCATGTCTGCGGCTTTACGTGCGCAGTATTCATATTTCAGGCTGTTACGCAGATCGTTATAAACTTTACCCAGTAAATCCCATGCTTCAGCATTTTTGGGGTGATTTCTCAGCAAATGCTGTGCAACTTTTTTGGGATAATGACGATCATTAAGTTTTGAAAGGCACAATACAATACCGCTGTAAAATTCAAACAACCCCGAATTGATCGACAACCCTTTGGTAAGGCATCTTAATGCCTCGTCGACATTATTTGCCTGATGATAAATAGAGGATATATCGCTTAACAACGTGACACTGTCCGGGTATCTGGTTCTCAGTTCTTCCATGATTTCAAAAGATTCCTGAACATGCCCGGATAAATACAGCCCTTTCACTTTACTCAGTGCTTTCTGGTCTACATCATTTTCTGTTTTTTTACTGAGGCTTTTATGACCGGCATGTTCCTGACGGAATCCCCCTTCCTTTGTACTTGCGGAAAACAGCATTAAGCTTGAAATCCGGCGTCGGGCAATATCCACATCTTGCAATGCCATGACCTGCTGATATAAGCGTAACCAGGCAATGTCTGAACCGGTTAGCAACCCTTTGCTCACCAGATCCATCGCCAGCTTATAACTTTCCTCATCTGAAAGACGTATACCAGACTGAACAAACCCGGCTTCACTTTTCTTCAGAACAGCCTTCTCCCCCCACAGATTCTCTGACTCGATGTATCCGCATTCGGGCCAGATAATGTTGTCAGTCGGATAAATCAGCTTAAGATTACCAAAGCGTGAGAGGTTATAAGGCGAAGGCGTTAAAGACGCATAAATACCTGAAACGTTTTCAATATATAATGCCTGCAGTGTTTTAATCACATTGCCGGCATGCTGTTCAGGTTCTTCTGGCAAATACGTATTCTTTATAATCTGCTGCGTACTGACACTCAGCGGCCAGCTGTTTCCCATTACATCCAGGATCCGCCCCAGCAAATCATTATCTGAAGTCAGGGATTCTCCCTGGCGATTATAGAAAGTTTTTGCATCCGCTTGTCTTTGATAATTTCCTGCCCAGTGCAAATTTTCAATTTCGCGGAGTTGCACCTGTGCATGAATCACTGAAGGATTATTTTTGGAAATCAAAAGACTAAAGCGAACCTGCCGGTCGACGGCAAAGTCCAGATATTGCTGCGCAGTGATTTTATCGAGTAGTTCTGTGGCCGTTGTGTGTACAAGGGCGACCTCTTTCCCGTAGTGCTGTGCTATTTCATACTGAGGCGTCACATCCCCGACGTAGTTAACATTTGATTTTATAATGTCGTGAGTAAAATTAACCAAATAGCGTGCATCATTTTTACTGTAAATATAACGTACAGCCAGCTCTGTATCCGATAAAGATAATGCTTCAGTGATACGGTCTTTCAGGGCACCGTCAGGATGAGCAATATTCATAAATCCCAGCATCGCTCTGGCTGATGAGATTTTCTCTTCATCGCTGACTGAATTTTGGGTGTGCAGTGCAAGGGCCTCACGCAATGTGTCAGTGACCTGTGCGCCCGGTAACGTATTCCACTTTACCGCGATAATTCCCTGTTCTGTTAAATGTTGCTCACAGAAACTCAGCAATGAATAACGGGTTTCCTCATCCAGCAGGCTGAAGAATTGCTGAATAATAATGTAATCGAACTTACCCGGATCAATGGAAAACAAATCCTGTAAACCCAGGCAATATAAATGGGTATTTTCAATTCCAAAGGCGGAAACCTTCTGTTGTCCTTCTCTGACAGAATCAGGGTCAACATCTATTCCTGCTGACGAACTTAAAGGATTCGCAACGGCAAAGCGAATGAGATCCTCGCCCTCGCCACAACCGATCTGGAGAACGTTCGCCGTTTTCGGATCAGCGCCTTTTACGCCATACATTGCCGCTGAGGTATAAATTCCGGCAGGAGAAAAGTGATGAGATGAATACAAATCTTTCAAAATATAAATCCTGTTATCTCAAATTTGTTTTAGTTATCTGTAAGCAAAGCTACCGCACGACTCGCGCAATGCAGCCTTATTTTTTACACAGTAATAATATGGGGGTATTTTATCATCAGAACTCAAGAGTCCATTGTTTGAAAAGATGACAACTTAACGACCAAATAGAGTTATCAGGTAAAAAAAACGGAAGAGACATATTTGCCTCTTCCGGTAATAACGAGTGTCATCAAATTATTTAAAATTCGGTCCAGGCACCTTCCGTTGTGCTGACGTCTTTTTTAAATGCAGGTTCTTTCACCTGAGTGTTTTTCTTAATCCGGCCCGTCTGACGGACAGGTTCTCCGTGAACAGACTCCTCCATCACAGGCTGTGTTGCATTATCGGCTTTTTCCACACGGAAGAACGAGACGATATCAAACAGGTGCCGGGCATTATTATTTAGGTTTTGAGTTATCACGGATGACTCTTCCACCATTGCCGCATTCTGCTGAGTGGCTAAATCCATTTCATTCACCGCCATCGCTATCTGGGAAACCCCTGTACTTTGTTCTTCAGAAGCCTGGGTTATTTCCTGCATGATATTGCTGACGTGGGTGACGGACGTGACAATCTCATGCATCGTTTTACCTGCATCTTCTATCAGGCGCGCACCGTCATCGACGTTTTTAACAGACTCATTAATCAGCAGGTTAATTTCTTTTGCCGCATCGGCACTGCGGGCTGCAAGATTGCGAACTTCACTGGCGACAACGGAGAAACCGCGGCCCTGCTCACCGGCACGCGCAGCTTCAACCGCGGCATTCAGTGCCAGAATATTCGTCTGATTAGCAATACCATCAATCACGCCATTGATTTCAGAAATTTTGCGCGCACTTTTGGAAATTTTATCCATTGTGGAAACCACATTGGCCATTACCGAAGATCCGTTATCCGCACTGGTACGTGCTTGCTGAGACAACAGGTTTGCCTGACGTGCATTTTCGGCATTGTTAGACACGGTGGTTTTAATTTCTTCCATGCTCGCGGCGGTCTGTTGCAGTGCGCTGGCTTGTTCTTCGGTTCGGGAAGCCAGATCGTGGTTACCGGTATCGATTTCCGAAGCATCGGTTCTGATGTTACCCGATGTAAGACGGACGGAAGTAATAATCCCGCTCAGTGATCCTTTCATGTTCTGCAGCGATTCCAGCATCACACCAATTTCGTTGCGAGCCCCTGTTTCAAACTCATGGAACAACTCGCCGGAGCTGATTTTATCCAGCATGGATGACGCTGTTTGCAGACGATTAAACACAAATCGTTTGATAAGAATAAATGACAGACATGAGATACAGACAGTCAATGCCAGAAGGATCCCTGAGGTGATCAGGAATGCAAGACGGTCTGCAGAAAACTTGTCAGTAATATTACTCTCAACCCTCACGCTATAATCTGCGTATTCCTGTACTGCGTCATCCAGCGCATTTTCCAGCTTGCCGTTATCGAAGCCGGTATTGTTGTAAGCTTCGAGAGAACGCATATTATTGGTGTAGTTTTCAATTAATGCGTTAAATTTATTATAAACATTGGTCGAAAGAACTTTTCCCTCTTTACTGTTTTCAGGAGCGCGCTGAAAATTACTGACATGACGCTGTGCATTTTTAATTCCTTCTGAAATTACTGCTGCTTTTTCTGCCAGTACCTCATGAGAAGCCGTCGGGTCATTGTACACATAGTTAATATCCCCGCGGACAGAGCCAATAAATGCACCCATGTGGCGTAACTCTCTGAGATCTTGAGCCAGCGTTTTCATTTCATTGAAAGAATCACTGGCTTGTGACATGGATTTAAATGAAAAAACCGAGGTGATTACCAGGATAAAGCAAAGCAGGAATAAAATAGTCTTGATCAGGGTCGATATTTTGAAGGATGCCATTAAAGCCTCTGCAATAATCTACTATATAAAAAAGTCAGGTCAACAGAAGGATTATTTTTGTCAGTTGCTCAAAAATATCTTCCATCATATTTTCAAAAAACGGCGCAAGGGTGTACATGATCATCGACATCGCTATCATGCCAATACTCAGCGTCAGCGGAAAACCGACGACAAAGATGGAAAGCTGAGGCGTCAG
Organism: Rahnella sp. AN3-3W3; assembly: GCF_003263545.1. Lineage (NCBI taxonomy): Bacteria > Pseudomonadati > Pseudomonadota > Gammaproteobacteria > Enterobacterales > Yersiniaceae > Rahnella > Rahnella sp. AN3-3W3. The sequence goes on along the minus strand of NZ_JYDG01000112.1, from coordinate 7,028 downwards.
GCGGTTAAGCAGTCCCAGCGTCAAATTCAGTGTCAGAAGCAGAGTGATAATGGGTAGCCCCAGCATCAGCCCGCATTTAAAGACCATTCCGGCGGTGTAAGTAATCGCTAACAAACCATCTGCGTTGATCGGCGTTGCACTGACTGGCAGTAATATAAAACTGTCCGCCAGGGTATTAAGCATCCATAAATGACCATTAAAAGTCAGAAACAGCAACGTCACGAGCAAATTCAGGATGCGGGAAATCACCGGCATATTTCCCCCCGCCGCCGGGTCAAAAAATGTGGCAAAGGATAATCCCATTTGCAGACCGATAATCTCCCCGGCATTACGCACGGCCACGAAAATAAACTGCACCGTCAGCCCGATTGCAGCACCGATAATGAACTGTTGCGCGGCTACCCATAATCCGGCGAAAGAAAAAATTTCAATGTGCGTGTTGGGCTGATGTTGTCCTATCAGTAATGAAATCACGATCGCCAACCCTATCTTGGCTTTCTTCCCGATGCCCTGCTCATTAAAAATTGGCGCGGTCGTGAATAAAGCCAGCACCCGCAGCATTGGCCAGAAATACTGGTTCATGACGGCATATAAGCTGGCAACGGACAACGTAAGCATAACTATCCGATGACGTACGGCAAATTAGTAAAGAGCGTGCGCATATAATCCAGAAAAAGATTTAGCATCCACGGCCCCATCAGAATACCGACAGTCACGATCATCAGTATTTTTGGAATAAATGATAATGTCATTTCATTAATTTGCGTGGATGCCTGGAATATGCTGACCAGCAATCCGGTGAACAATGCGGCGAATAACAAAGGTGCCGCAATCATTAACCCGACTTTCATGGCCTGAAACCCCATCGCCATTACACTTTCCGGTGTCATTTTTCGTCCTGTTTAACGGTTAACTTTTTAACTTTTCACGGCTTAACTAAAGAAACTTTGTGCCAGTGAGCCCATCAGTAATTGCCAGCCATCCACCAGAACAAACAGCATCAGTTTGAAAGGCAATGAAATGGTTGCCGGGGGAACCATCATCATGCCCAGCGCCATCAGTACGCTGGCGACCACCAGATCGATAATCAGGAAAGGAATGAAAACGGTGAAGCCAATCTGGAAACCGGTTTTCAATTCACTGGTCACGAACGCGGGCAGTAAAATGCGCAGAGGCACTTCTTCCTTACTTTGGAAGTTTTCTTCTTTAGCCATGCGCGTATACAGCGCCAGATCGGTTTCGCGGGTTTGTTCGAGCATAAATCTGCGCAGTGGCTGAACGCCTCGTTCCAGCGCGGTTTCCATGCTGATTTTATCTTCCGATAAAGGCTGCCAGGCGTCTTTGTAGATCTGATTAAAGACCGGAGACATAACATAAAACGTCAGGAACAGCGCCAGCCCCAGTAAGACCTGATTGGGCGGTGTAGAGGGCGTACCGAGTGCATTGCGCAATAGTCCTAACACGATGATCACCCGGGTAAAACCGGTCATCATCAGCAGTATGGCGGGCAGGAAAGTGAGTGAGGTCAGCAGAACCAGTGTCTGCACCGGCAGTGACCAGCTTTCCCCATCGGCTGAACGGGTCAGCATCACATCACCGCTGGCAGCAAAAACATCACGGGCAGGTAATATCAGCCCGACAATCATTAAAAGAAACAGTCCCGAAGGCAGCCACCGGCGGGAATTGTGACGTGAAAATAAACTCATTCCGCTGGCTCCGTTTTACGTTTTTTCAGCAGATTCATCAGCGTGGACTGGAAGTCGACAGACGCTGATACAACCTGTGTTGCACCTTCATCAGGGGGCTTATCAAACGTGGCGAGACAACTGATCTGGCCCGGCGTGACGCCAAGCAAAACTCTTTTATCATTCATATCAATAACGACTACACGCTCGCGCTGCCCCAGAGAATGACTGGCCACCACAGAAAGTATCTGGTTGCTTTTAGGGTGATTGCGGGCAAACCCTGTGCGACGTGCAAGCCAGGCGAATACGGCAATGATCATCAGTATCAGCACCAGCGCACCGCCGACGTTCACCAGGATTGAACCGGGCATGGCCGTATCGACAGTCGAAGGAAGGGTCTGAGTCTGGGGCTGCGGGGTAGTCTGCATCATCATTACCTGCTCAGGCGATACATCCGCTCTGAAGGTGTAATAATATCGGTAATGCGTACGCCGAATTTATCGGAAACCACCACTACTTCACCCTGAGCAATCAGATAACCATTAATCAGAATATCCAGGGGTTCACCTGCCAGACCTTCCAGAGAAACAACCGATCCCTGGCTCAGACGTAATAATTCCTTGATCGTCATTTTTGTCCGGCCTAATTCCACCGTCATTTTGACCGGAATATCGAGGATCAGATTGAGATCCTCTGAAAAGTTTGTCACCTGTGCCTCTTTTGTGGAGGAGTTATCCGCGGCTTGTTGTTCACTCATCGCATCACCCCAAAGATCATCGATGGATTCTTTATCAGAACCGCCCGAAGTTGTAGTGTCAGTCATTGGGGAATTACTCCTTTTTTAAAGATAATAAAGCGGGATTCATCATTTGCTCTACTTTCAGAGCATATTGGTTATTGACACAACCATATTTTCCCGAGAATACAGGAACGCCATCAACACGAGCTTCAATGCTCTCTTTTTTATCAATGGGAATAATATCCCCTTTCTGCATATTCATAACTTGCGAAAGGCGGGTGGAAATGTCGGAGAAATTCGCCACCAGCTCAAGTTCAGTATCTCTGACCTGAGAAGCAAGCGTACTCCGCCATTGCCGGTCTTCCTGTTTGGAATTTTCCATTGGCGGATTCGTCAGTAATTCGCGCAAAGGCTCGATAATGCTAAACGGAATACAAATATCAAACTCGCCCCGGTGCGGGCCAATTTCGACATAAAAAGGTGTTGTCACCACAATATCGTTAGGTGACGACGTAATATTGGTGAATTTCACCTGTATTTCTGCGCGGACATATTCCGTTTTCAGTTTAAAGATGGAACTCCAGGCGAAATCGTACGCCTCAAGCGCCATCGTCAGCATCCGGTTTATCACGCGCTGTTCGGTCGGCGTGAATTCACGGCCGTCCGCTTTGGTAGGAAAACGTCCGTCTCCGCCAAATAAATTATCCACCGCCATGAACACCAGATTGGGCGAGAAGACAAATAACGCCGTCCCGCGCAACGGGTTCATATGCACCAGATTAAGGTTGGTCGGTACCGGAAGATTACGGGCAAACTCATGATACGGTTGAATTTTAATGCTTCCGGCAGTGATATCCGGGCTTCGACGCAGAAGATTAAACAGTCCCATACGAAACTGTCGTGCAAAACGTTCGTTAATGATCTCAAGTGAATGCAACCGTTCACGAACGACGCGACGCTGAGTATTCGGATCATAGGGTTTGATCCCGTCATCCTGCACTGCATTGTTAGCAGTGGTCTCGCTTTCTGCGTTGCTGCCGCCATTTAAAAGGCGGTCAATTTCAGCCTGAGATAATATACTGTCAGACATAGAAATTACCGTAAGATGAATGCGTTAAATAATACATCAGTCACTACCGCACTGTGATTCGGTGCGAGAGGTTTGCTGACGGTCTCTTTTATTTTCTCTGTTAATCCGGTCTTACCTTCATCAGAAGAGATATCTGTCGCCGTCTGATGTGCTAAAAGAATTAATAAACGACTCCGGACTTCCGGCATATATTCTTCCAGCAGGGACTTCGATTCCGCGTCTTTTACCCTCAGCGTGAGACCAATATAAAGCACGCGGTCTGAATCATTCGCTTCCGGTTTCAGACTGACGGTGAAGGTGTCCATCTGCACATATACCGGCACCGCTGGCGCCGCATTTTTTACTTTCGCCGGAGCATCACCCTTTGCTCCGGCTTTCATATTCTTCATTTCGTAAAATGTATAGCCAGCAAAAGCACATGCTCCCACAGCAACAAGCATCATTAATAACATAGCCAGGGAACTTTTTTTCCCACCCCCGCTGGCCTTCTGGTTCTTCTTGGACATTATCTGGGAAACCCTGTTGTAAAAATAAGCCGGCGAACAGGCCGTAATAGATGCTCTGATAAGCCGTGCATTCTATTACAGTCGGACACCAGAACAATTCACGAAAGAAATGAAATTAGTGTTGCCAATTCGCTCTATAAATTTTTATGTCAAACAAATGTATTAATACCGTTGGAATAATGGAGAGTTTTGTTACTTATTTCCGGCTTGTCATCGGCCAGATGCGCATTCTCCTGCCCGTCATCTTCTGTGGATCTCCGGCCGATGATCGTCGGACTGCGCGGAGGCACTCCACGACGAAGAAGAGTCAGCGCCGACACTGCTTTGTCCCAGATGGATCCCCGACTCCGCCAGTGATGTACGCAGATGCGGCATCGCCGCTTCCAGTGCAGCGCGCACCTGATGGTTCTCGGTAACAAAATGCAGCTGCGCCTGATCGTTATTCAACCGCAGGCTGATTTGCAGCGCCCCTAACTCTTCCGGATGAAGGCGTAACTCCGCATTGTGAATGCCGTTACGTGAAAAATAAGCCAGCTGCTGCCCTACGGCCTGTTGCCACGCCGGGGTGCCCAGCGCCTGATTAATCACCGCCGGAGACGTCGTGACGCCTGTTGCCGGAGCAGCCGTCAGCTCGCTGACTGGCGTAACGTGCGGTCGCAGGCCGGTTTCTGGTGTCAGCAATACGGAGCTTTCCTGTCTCACCGGCAGTGCCGGATTCAGTTCAAATCTGGCCGGTGCGGCGGCAGGTTCTTTTGGCGCAGCGTCGGTTTTCGTCATCACAGACAGAAAATCCTTATGCTGATCGGCGCTGGTCTTATCGGTTCCCTGCTTGCCTTCCAGCGAAGCCTGTGCGGCCAGTGCAGCCTGTGAGACGGCTTTCGGCTTCATGCTTTCCGGCATCATAAACGCACTGCCCGGACGTTCCTGGCTAAGTGCAGCCTGGACTTCAGCTACCGGATCCGCCTGAGCTGGCATCACCGGTGCGTCAGTCGTGGGTGCCGGTTGCACAGGCACGGCAGCATTCTGCGTAACGATTTGCTGCAAAGCCAAAAGTTGCGGATCAACAAAAGGCGTCTCAGGCGTCTGCACTTCGGGTGCCGGTTGCGGCATATCTGTGATCAGATCCACCGGCGGTAACTCAGCGGGCAGTACGGGCACGGGCACGGGAACAGGCACCGGCAGCGGTTCAGCTTCTGCACGGGTATTATCGGGCTGTGGCGTATCAGGTTGCGTCGTCTTCGTATCCTTCGCGGGCAAGGCCGGTTTGGTCGGATAGGCTTTTTCGAGAGAGGTCGCGAAATTCGCCTCACCGGTTTCAGGCGTGGTGCCTTTTTCCGGCATTTTTGTTGGGGTTACACCGCTGACGACAGAGCTGGCCTGGACAATCATAAAAGTTCTCTTCCCATGCAGGCACGCTGCGCAAATTCATCCATGAGCTTTTGCTCCTGTCGGTTTTCTTTCAGCATCCGTACGTCGTCTGCCCGGCTTTTAAGGGTTTCAAACGCATTGAGACGCTGCTTATCGTGGCGCCAGGTCAGCAGTGTTTCATTGACCGTGTTCTGGCATTTCTGCACCTGATTCGCCTGCTGCTTAACGACATTTCCCAGCGAATCAATGAAAGACTGGCGGTTGAGCAAATCAGCCACCGGGATCCCTTTACCGGACACCGTCGCCCGAAGCTGTTGCTGATATTCCAGCTCGAAGCTTTCCAGCTGACCGAGTTGTGTCGCCGCCAGCGTATAAGCCTGCTGAACTTTGCCCAGCTCAGCGGTGGTATCTGTCAGTGTTTGCTCTGCAAGTTCACGCAGAAAATCCATCGGATTGGTGATAGCCATAATTAATTAGTCACCTCAGGCTTTGGGTTGGTCTGAAAAAATGGCATCAAGCTTGTCGCCCGCTTCCTGATAACCGCTGCTCTCGTAGATCGCCTGCTGTAAATAGGCTTCCATCTGCGGGTACAGGCGAATGGCTTTATCCAGCAGCGGATCGCTGCCCGCCGCGTAAGCCCCGACGCTGACCAGGTCACGGTTACGCTGATATGAGGAAAGCAACTGCTTGAAGTTTTGGACTTTTTTGTAATGTACCGGCTCGATAAGCTCGGTCATCGCACGGCTGATGGAGGCTTCAATATCAATGGCCGGATAGTGGCCGGATTCAGCCAGACGACGCGACAGCACAATGTGTCCGTCAAGGATCGCACGGGCGGAGTCGGCGATCGGATCCTGCTGATCGTCGCCTTCCGTCAGAACGGTGTAAAACGCGGTGATCGACCCCCCTTCTTTCACGCCATTCCCCGCACGTTCAACCAGTGCCGGTAATTTCGCAAACACAGAAGGCGGATACCCTTTGGTCGCCGGAGGTTCACCGATGGCCAGCGCGATCTCACGCTGCGCCATCGCATAGCGGGTCAGGGAATCCATGATCAGCAGGACATCCAGCCCGTTGTCGCGAAAATCTTCGGCGATACGCGTGGCATAGACCGCGCCCTGCATACGCAGGATCGGTGAAACGTCCGCCGGGGCGGCAATCACCACAGAACGCTTGCGCCCTTCTTCGCCGAGAATATTTTCGATGAAGTCTTTCACTTCGCGGCCACGTTCACCAATCAGGCCGACGACAATCACATCGGCTTTGGTGTAGCGGGCCATCATGCCCAGCAGCACACTTTTCCCGACGCCGGAACCGGCAAACAGCCCCATACGCTGACCACGACCGACGGTCAGCAGGCCGTTAATCGCACGGACGCCGACGTCCAGCACATTTTTAATCGGGTCACGTAACAGCGGATTCACCGGTGGCGTAAACAGCGGGCCGTGTTGTGCCGTGACCGGCGGCGGCAGGCCATCGAGCGGACGGGCGCTGGCATCAAGTACGCGCCCCAGCAGTTCTCTCCCCAGCGGCAATTGCTTACCTTTGCTGGCTCCTTCCCCGCTTTCAAGCGCATAAACCCGCGCGCCCGGTAAAATGCCATCGACATTTTCCAGCGGCATCAGATACAAAATCTGGCC
>NZ_JYDG01000111.1:0-7842 GCF_003263545.1 Rahnella sp. AN3-3W3 | reverse complement strand
TTTTTTACTGACTAAAAAAAGCCTCTACATGTCCTCTAAAGGATTTGATGACCCACGGATCCTTCCTGGCGGGCCAGGTATCCCTTTTACAGCGCCAGATGGCACCCTCGATACAATAAAACCCAGATCCCCTGGATGGTCATGGGGAATGGTCTATATGACCAAAAGGGGGCTGGCAGATGCAACCAACCAATATAGAGCCGAGTGGTTTAACTTGCCGGATAAAGTCCCGGAGGTGAAGAACTATCAGGGATGGGATCATATGAGCTGCAATATGGATGCGGGGAAATAATAGAGTGACCCATGACGCCCCTAAACCAAAATCTGATGAAGGGACGCAAAGTTGTGCGGGTATAAATTACTTCACGCTCACATCAATATCGCCAAAGTATTTCTTCGAAAGCTCTTTCACCACGCCATCTTTTTGCACTTTAGCGATCGCCGTATCCAGCTTCTCTTTCAGCTGGGTATCGCCTTTGCGCAGGCCGAATGCGATACCGCTGCCGAGAATTTTGTCATCCCGCACGGCGTCGCCGACAAAGCCATAATCTTTACCGTCCGGACGCGACAGGAACCCGCTCTGACCGGCTGGTGCCAGTACTAAAGTGCCATCAAGGCGACCGGAGGACAGATCCAGATAAACCTGATTCTGATCCTGATAAGAGACGATATCTACGCCTTTCGGTGCCCAGTGTGCCTGCGCGTAGCTCTCCTGAATCGAACCCTGCAACACGCCGATATGTTTACCTTTCAGCGACTCAACCGTCGGCAGCAGGCCGGAATCTTTCTTCGCAATCAGTTTGCTCGGTACGCGGTAAATCACGTTGGTGAAATCAATCGCCTGACGACGTTTTTCTGTCACGTTCATGGCGGAGTTGATCGCATCAAATTTACGCGCCTGCAATGCCGCAATCAGGCCGTCGAATGAGGTATCAAACCATTCGCATTTCACGCTGGCGGCGGCGCAGACGGCGTTACCCAGATCGATATCAAAACCTTGTAACTCACCGGTCGCACTCTTGGATTCAAACGGCGGATATTGCGCTTCCAGACCAAATTTGAGTGTGGAACCGTCCGCCAGTGCGGAGAAAGAAGCCACGGCACAACCTAATAGCAATGCGATTTTTAACTTTTTCATTATTTACAATTCCCCAGCGTGATGTAGATAAATGCAAAGGCTTAGACGCGACACAGGCGGCGTGCGCCTTCGTACAGCGTGTCGTTATCTTTGGCGAAACTCAGGCGGATAAGCCCGGTGGGTTTGTTATTGCTATAAAAAGCCGAGAGCGGAATGGTGGCAATCTGATGATCGCGGATCAGGCTCAGCACAAATTCGTCGTCGGTCAGCGGGCTGAAATGACTAAAACGCGCCAGCATAAAGAAGCTGCCACGGCTTGGCAGTAATTCAAAGCGGGATTCACTGAGCGCTTCGGCCAGCAGGTCGCGCTTTTGCTGATAAAAATCTGCCAGACCTAAATAACTTTGTGGATCAGCCAGTGCTTCGGCGAAAGCCACCTGCATCGGCGTATCCGCGGAGAACATCATAAACTGATGCACTTTACGGATTTCACTCATTAGCTCTGCCGGTGCCAGGCAATAGCCCACACGCCAGCCGGTGACGTGATAAGTTTTGCCGAACGACGACACAATCACACTGCGCTCTGCCAGTTGCGGATGGCAGGCCATACTTTCATGGCGCTCGCCGTCGAACACTACGTGCTCATACACTTCGTCGGACAAAATCACGATGCCGGTGTCTTTGGTCAGTGCGGTCAGACGTTCGATATCAAAATCCGTAAAAATGGCGCCGGTCGGGTTGTGCGGACTGTTGATGATGATCATCCGCGTACGGCTGTTGATCGCACTTGCTACCTGATCCCAGTCGATGCTGAAATCGTCCATCGACAGGCCGATCGCAACAGGCTTCGCGCCCTGCAAACGGACAATCGGCGCGTAGCTGTCAAAAGACGGTTCGAAATAAATCACCTCATCGCCCGCATGAACCAGTGCGCTGATGGCGGAATACAGGCCTTCGCTGGCGCTGGCAACCACGGTCACTTCACTGTCGGCGTCATATTTGCAGCCGTAAAGCGCTTCGGCTTTGGCAGAAAGCGCATGACGTAAGGCCGCCACGCCGCTCATCGGCGCGTACTGGTTATGACCTTCACGCATGGCTTTGGTGACACTTTCGATCAGCGCGGGCTGACAGGAAAAGTTCGGCGCACCTTGCGATAAATTCAGGGCATTATGCTCGGCGCTGAGCTGGCCGATGACGGTAAAAATAGTGGTGCCGACGTCCGGTAATTTAGACTGCGGCGACATGGCGCTCTTCATAGCATTTCCCCAAAAAATACAGGCCGGGCGGCCATAAGAAGGTAAAACAGGGTTTGAATGATTAAGCAACAGTTCCCCTGTGCCGACAATGGAAAGTTTGTCATACTCGTTATGATCTGAAGTCATGGCTTAATGACGTTTACAACGAGGTAACTGTGAGCTTTTCGCCTGAACTGCCGTACCTGAATTTGCCTTCGCTCAACGTGCTGAAAACCTTCGCGGTTGTAGCGCAGACGCTGAATCTGACCCATGCCGCCTCGTTGTTGCATATCACGCAGGGTGCGGTCAGCCGCCAGATAACCGGGCTTGAGTCCACGCTGGGCTATCCGTTGTTTTTGCGTCAGGCCAGAGGGCTGACGCTGACCCCGCGCGGGGCGCAACTTTTACCGCCGGTACAACAGGCGCTGGCACTGATGGGGGAAGCCCTGAAACGCGTCGGTTCGCACCCTGATACGCTGCGCATTAAATGCCCGACCTGTTCGATGCGCTGGCTGCTGCCGCGCGTTATCCAGCTGCAAAATGATCGCCCGGATATGCAGATTGAGCTGACGGCCTCCATCGCTCATGGTGTGGATTTCAGCAGTGAGCATTTTGATGCTGCCGTAGTCTTTGGCCGTCCGCCGGAATCGCCGCGCCGGGCACATCATCTGTTTGATGAAGTGCTGACACCGGTCTGTGTGCCTGATTTTTTGCCGCGTCATAAAGGGCAAACTGCGGTGGCAGATCTTGAGGATAAAACACTGTTGCACCCGACGCGGGATCGTCGCGACTGGTTGTTATGGCTGCGGGAAGAGGGCGTTCAGGGGCTGCCTTCAGCCAAATCCCAGCATTTCGATACGCTGGATTTGGCCATTAATTCTGCGTTGCAGGGATACGGCGTGGCGATTGGCGATCTGACATTAATTGAGGACGATTTGCAGGCGGGGCGGATTGTCGCACCGTTCCCGCTGTGCGTGGCGAGCGGCGCATCTTATACGTTGCTGTATCCGGAAAATCCGACGCCCGCACTAAAAGTAGCGATTGATTTTCTCAATGAAGAAGCGCGGCTCAGCCGGGAAAAGCTGAGCGCGCTGTTATCGACGTCACACCGGTTAGTCAGCGCAAACTGATCAGTACAGCGCAGCCAGCGCGCTGGCAATGGCGCTGGTCAGTTTGCTCAACTCTTCTGCCGAAATGATGTACGGCGGCATCAGGTAAATCAGCTTGCCGAACGGACGGATCCACACGCCTTGCGCAACGAAGTGTTTCTGCAACTGCGCCATATTCACCGGCTGGCGCATCTCTACCACCCCAATTGCGCCCAGCACCCGCACGTCGGCAACGGCCGGATGTTCCGCCAGTGGCTGTAATTCGGTTTTCAGTTGTTTTTCAATATTCAGAACCTGTGCCTGCCAGCGGTTTTCAGCTAACAACCGCAGGCTGGCATTGGCGACCGCGCAGGCCAGCGGATTGCCCATAAAGGTCGGGCCATGCATGAAACATCCCGCCTCGCCGTTACTGATCACCTCCGCCACAGGACGGGTGGTTAAGGTAGCCGAAAGCGTCATATAGCCTCCGGTCAGCGCTTTGCCGAGACACAGAATATCCGGCGAAATCCCGGCGTGATCGCAGGCAAACAGCTTGCCGGTACGGCCAAACCCGGTGGCAATTTCATCGGCAATCAGCAGCACGCCGTATTCGTCGCATAACTTGCGCACGCGTTTGAGATACAACGGATGGTAGATCCGCATTCCACCCGCGCCCTGAACCACCGGTTCCAGAATGACGGCGGCGATTTTGCTGTGGTTCTCGTCGAGCATTCTGGCGAACGGCGCGATATCCGTTTCATCCCATTCGCCGTCAAAGCGGCTTTGCGGCGCATCGGCAAACAGATGCTGCGGCAGATATCCCTGATACAAACTGTGCATCGAATTTTGCGGATCGCACACTGACATCGCGCCAAAGGTATCGCCGTGATAGCCGTTGCGCAGCGTCAGCAAGGTCTGACGTTTTTCACCGCGCGCCTGCCAGTATTGCATCGCCATTTTCAGCGCCACTTCGACGGCAACCGAACCCGAATCCGCCAGAAACACGCATTCCAGTCCGGCAGGCGTCATTTCCACCAGACGGCGCGACAGCGCAATTGCTGACGGATGCGTGATCCCGCCAAACATCACATGTGACATTTTGCCGATTTGTTCGACTGCGGCCTGATTGAGCTGCGGGTGATTGTATCCGTGGATCGCTGCCCACCAGGATGACATGCCGTCAACCAGCTGACGTCCATCGGCGAGTTGCAACATCACACCGGACGCGGATTCCACGGCATACGCGGGCAGCGGTTTGGTCATCGAAGTGTACGGATGCCAGATGTGGCGCTGATCGAATTCAATATCGGCGGGGGTCATAGATGAGTCCTGCGGGAGCTAAGTTGTAAACTAAAAAATAATTTTAACGTTGACGGTAAACCAAAACAAATTAAAAATGGTTTACTAATCATAAAACATTAACCTCAAAATCATTCTGGTTGCATTATTTGGAGATGTCGTCATGTCCCACTGGACGCTGGAAAAAACGCAGGCCTTGTTCGATAAGCCATTCCTCGAGCTGATTTTCGAAGCTCAGCAAATTCACCGTCAGCATTTCGACCCGCGTCAGGTGCAGGTCAGCACCTTGCTGTCGATTAAAACCGGTGCCTGTCCGGAAGACTGTAAATACTGCCCGCAGAGTTCCCGTTACAAAACCGGACTGGAATCTGAACGTCTGATGCAAGTCGAGCAGGTGCTCGAATCTGCCCGTCAGGCGAAAGCCGCCGGTTCGACCCGTTTCTGCATGGGCGCCGCGTGGAAAAACCCGCACGACCGTGACATGCCGTATCTCGAACAAATGGTGCAGGGCGTGAAGGAAATGGGCATGGAAACCTGCATGACGCTCGGTACGCTGAACACCACGCAGGCGCAGCGTCTGGCGCACGCTGGTCTGGATTTCTACAACCATAACCTCGATACCTCACCGGAATTTTACGGCAGCATCATCACCACCCGCAGCTACCAGGAACGTCTGGATACGCTGGCGGAAGTGCGCGGTGCGGGCATTAAAGTCTGTTCCGGCGGAATTGTCGGTCTGGGTGAAACCGTTAAAGATCGCGCGGGTTTGCTGATGCAACTGGCGAACTTGCCGGTACCGCCGGAAAGCGTGCCAATCAACATGCTGGTGAAAGTCAAAGGCACGCCGCTGGCTGATAACGACGATGTGGATCCATTCGATTTCATCCGCACCATCGCCGTGGCGCGCATCATGATGCCGCATTCTTACGTGCGTCTTTCCGCAGGTCGCGAGCAGATGAGCGAGCAGACGCAGGCGATGTGCTTTATGGCCGGTGCTAACTCGATTTTCTACGGCTGCAAACTGCTGACGACGCCGAACCCGGCGGAAGATAAAGACTTAATTCTGTTTGGCAAACTGGGGCTCAATCCTCAGTCCTTCGAAACAGAAATGGGCGACAACCAGCAACAGGCCGCGCTGGCCGAACATCTGGTTCATGCTGATACCGATCAGTTCTACAACGCGGCGGTATAACCGGTGAGCTGGCAAACGCGGATTAACGAAGCTGTCGCGGCGCGTAAACAGGCGGCGGCATTTCGTGTGCGCCAGCCAAATGAGGGCGGCAGCGCGCGTTTTCTGACGCAGGGCGAGCGGCGTTATCTGAATTTTTCGGGCAATGATTATCTCGGCCTGAGTCAGGACCGCGATGTGATCGCCGCGTGGCAGCAGGGTGCGGTGAAATATGGCGTCGGCAGCGGCGGGTCCGGTCACGTCACCGGTTTCAGTCTGGCGCACGCCGAGTTTGAGCAACAACTGGCGGACTGGCAGGGTTATCCGCGTGCGTTGCTGTTTATCTCCGGTTTTGCCGCCAATCAGGCGATCCTTGCCGCGCTGATGCAGGCTGAGGATCGCGTGCTGGCCGATAAACTCAGTCATGCGTCTTTACTGGAAGCCGCGGCACATGCGCCTTCGCAATTACGGCGTTTTCATCACAATCAGCCGGATTCCCTGCAGCGTCTGCTGGAAAAGCCGGTGAGCGGTGAAACGCTGGTGGTGACGGAAGGCGTGTTCAGTATGGACGGTGACGCTGCGCCATTGGCTGAGCTGCATAATTTGTCGAAAACGCACGGCAGCTGGCTGATGGTGGATGATGCGCACGGCGTGGGCGTGACCGGCGAGGAAGGACGCGGAAGTTGCTGGCAGCAGGGCGTGCAGCCGGAGCTGCTGGTCGTCACATTCGGAAAAGCGTTCGGCTGCAGCGGGGCGGCAGTTCTGTGTGATGATGCGACTGCGGATTATCTGTTGCAGTTCGCCCGTCATCTGATTTACAGCACGGCGATGCCCGCCGCACAGGTGTGTGCGTTACAGGCTGCGCTGGCACGAGTCCGGCAGGACGACGACTTGCGTGATAAACTGGCGGCCAATATTGCCCGTTTTCGCGCGGGAGCCGCCGGTTTACCCTATCAGCTGACCGGTTCACAGACCGCTATTCAGCCCGTTATTGTGGGTGAGAATCAGCCAGCGCTAGACTTGGCTTCGGCGTTGCGTGAACGCGGGTTGTGGATCAGCGCCATCCGTCCGCCGACGGTGCCGCCTGGCAGTGCGCGGTTGCGTATTACCCTGACGGCGGCGCATGAGCCGGAAGATATCGATTTTTTGCTGGAGTCCCTTCATGGGTGCAGTCACTGAATTAGTGAACAAACAAGCGGTGGCCGACGCGTTCAGTCGCGCCGCCATCAGTTATGAAAACGCCGCACAGTTGCAGCGTGATGTAGGCGAGGAATTACTGGCGCTGGCAGCGCCGTATCTTAAAGACGCCGGTAATCTGGTCGTCGATGCGGGTTGCGGCACAGGTTATTTCAGCCGTCACTGGAAGGCGCAGGGCAAAAAGGTTATTGCGCTGGATCTCTCCAGCGGCATGTTAGATCGTGCCCGTGAGCTGGATTCTGCCGATGAATACGTGCCGGGCGACATCGAACGTTTGCCGTTCGCCGACAATTCTGTCGACATTTGTTTCAGCAATCTGGCGGTGCAGTGGTGTAACGCGTTGCCGCGCGCGCTGGAAGAAATGCACCGCATCACCCGCAACGGCGGGCTGGTGCTGTTTTCCACGCTGGCGGAAGGTTCGCTTAACGAACTGGCTGCGGCATGGATGAAAGTCGATGGCCGCCGTCATGTGAACCAGTTTCTGACGCCGGACAAAATCGCTGAAGCCTGCGCACCGTATCGCCACGAAGTGACCTTCAGCGACCACGTGGCCGAATTCCCCGATGTGATGTCACTGATGCGCTCGCTGAAAGGCATCGGCGCGACGCATATCAAAAATGGCCGCCTCGGCGGTCTGGGCGGACGCGAACGTCTGCAATTGCTGGAAAAACACTACGTCCGGCGCGACGGCATCCTGCCCCTCAACTACCGGCTGGTCTACGGCATTTTGCAGGTCGAAGAACTTATCCCCCGATGATTTACTCCTCCCCCTGCGAA
>NZ_JYDG01000110.1:0-23302 GCF_003263545.1 Rahnella sp. AN3-3W3 | reverse complement strand
GATATCCCGTTTGGCGAACTGCTGCTGTCGGTGATAAGCCTGGCAGTCGCGGCGGTACCTGAAGGCTTACCGGCGATCATCTCGATCATTCTTTCGCTCGGCGTGCAGGCGATGGCGCGCTCCAAAGCCATTATCCGCAAGCTACCCACCGTGGAAACGCTGGGCGCGATGTCGGTGATTTGTTCGGATAAAACCGGCACGCTGACCATGAACGAAATGACCGTCAAAGCCGTGATCCTGGCGGATAACATCTGGACGGTGGAAGGCAACAGTTACGAACCTATGGGCAGCTTCACGATTGCCGGTTCGGCGTCGTCGCTGCCTGCGGATTCTTCGCCTTTGCTGACTCAGTTCCTGCGTACCGTCGATATCAGTAACGACAGTACGCTCAAACAGGATGCTCAGGGTCACTGGGGGATTACCGGTGGCCCGACCGAAGGGGCACTGAAAGTGCTGGCGGCCAAAGCGCATTTGCCGGAGCTGGCGTTCAATCTCAGCAGTAAAATTCCGTTTGATTCGCTCTACAAATATATGGCGGTGGCGGGCGAGAAAAACGGTGAGTCGCAGATCATGCTCACCGGTGCGCCGGATGTGTTGCTCAAACTCTGCCAGTTCCAGCAGACGCCGCAAGGTGCGGTGCCACTGGATCATGCGTACTGGGAGTCGGCGATCACGCAATATGCCAGCGAAGGGCTGCGCATGGTGGCCGCGGCCTGGAAGCCTGTCGATCAGCCGGTTGCAGCACTCGATCATCCTGAACTCAGTCACGGTATGGTACTGATCGGCATTGCGGGCATGATGGATCCGCCGCGTCCGGAGGCGATTGTGGCGATTGGCGAATGTCAGCAGGCGGGGATACGCGTCAAGATGATCACCGGCGACCATCAGGAAACGGCGATGGCGATCGGTAAAATGCTCGGGATCGGTAACAGCGAAAATTCCATCACCGGTTATGAGCTGGAACATATGGATGACGCGCAGCTGAGAACGGCGGCCGTTCAGTTCGATATTTTTGCCCGTACCAGCCCGGAGCATAAACTGCGTCTGGTAAAAGCGTTGCAGGAGACCGGTGAAATTGTCGGGATGACCGGCGACGGCGTGAACGACGCGCCTGCGTTGAAACAGGCCAACGTCGGGATTGCCATGGGCATTAAAGGCACCGAGGTGACCAAAGAATCCGCTGATATGATCCTGGTGGATGACAACTTTGCCACTATCGCTAACGCGGTCAGGGAAGGGCGGCGCGTTTACGATAACCTGAAGAAAACTATTCTGTTTATTATGCCGACCAACCTGGCGCAGGGGTTGCTGATTATCATCGCCATTCTGATGGGGAATCTGCTGCCGTTAACGCCGGTGCAAATTTTGTGGATGAACATGGCAACGTCCGCCACGCTCTCCTTCGGCCTGGCATTTGAGAAAGCGGAAAGCCGTGTAATGCGTCGTCCGCCGCGCAATGTCAGCGCACACGTCATGGATAAATACGCCATCTGGCGTGTGGCCTTTGTCGGGCTGCTGATTTCAATCAGCGCCTTCATGCTGGAAGCCTGGTTGCAACCGCGCGGTTATGAACCTGAATTCATCCGTACGGTGCTGTTGCAGACGCTGGTGACCGCGCAGTGGGTGTACATGATTAACTGCCGCGATTCGGATAACTTCTCACTCAACCGCGGTTTGCTGCAAAACAAAGGGATCTGGATTGTCACCGTGGTGCTGTTCGCGCTGCAGGCGATCATTATCTACGTTCCGCTGATGAACACGCTGTTCGGCACGCGACCGCTGCCGTTCTTCTACTGGATCATTGGTCTGCTGATCGGTATCGCGCTCTTCGTGATTGTCGAGATAGAAAAAGTACTGACCCGCAGCTGGCGGAAAGCGAGTTAACAAACCGCATGGTCATCAGATATCCTCTGCTAAACCTGAAACCAGCCGAAAGGCTGGTTTTTTTTGCCCGGATTAAGGCATTTACTTTCCCAATGGATATCCTTTTGGAAAAAAAATTTTACATATTCCTGCACCCTGTCTGACAGATGAATAGCGTAAAGGGAAATCTCTCTCTTTTGATACGTAAATGTTACGAAAAGCGGGAGTTAAAATAAGAATACTCTTGGTCACATTATTGGATAAAAAACAAATCAGGGGTGAGGATTGTTTCGAATTAAAGCAATAAGACTATTTTCACATCGTGTAAGAATACTCTGAGGTATGGCCTGATGAATTACAAATGTTAATTTACAAGCATAAATGTATATAAAAAACCAATAGATCAGTTTCACATAATAAGTTTTTCCGAAAATCACTCAATTCTTATGTTTTCATGTTTATTATCGGTAAATAAATGAAACTTAAATCACCTTAAAAAAAGAGAAATATTCTGTTTTAACGTAAACTTTTAGGTGAATTATTCTGCGGATGAAACACATTCTATGGGGTGGATTGTTAATGAGACTATTCTTAGTTTCTTGTTGAAATATATCAAAAATCGTCGTGTTCTTCACATTTTATAGGTGTTTTTCGGAATTTATTAGGAATCTGCCTAGTAGAAATTGATGGATTTAACGATAAGAATGTGTAAATCGATCGGTTAAACCTATTGTTGGTTGCAGTTATGAGCGAGAAAAACGATTTGAAGAGTTTCCGCTGCGTATTACTCTACATACGGCTACTGAAAAGATTTAAATAGGATATAGAAAGAATTTAAATATTCATTTTCCGTATATCTCTCTGAGAGTGCTTTATTCTTTCCCGGTTTCACGGGGCAGAGTTCAAGCGTTTTTAAAACCTCACAATTAGGCGGTTCAATGCCTCGGGTAATAATTTGGAGTGAGTGCCAGTATACAAAATTGGCGTTGAAAGAAATAATCTCCAGTAAGTTACCTTACGTTAATGAAGTCATTTCTTATGACCACGGCGATGAGGTGAACTTGTATGCAAAAGATTATCTGATCATTGATCCATCAGGCGGCGGGTTCCACAGGTGTTATGAGTTTTTGCGAGAAAATCTGAGCGTATTGGACCCGGAAAGGATCCTTATAATGTCCTCTGCGGTCGATATGTTGATGCTTGAACTTTTGCTTAAGAAAGAATTTAAGTTTCTTAAGAAAAAAAACGAATTGCCTGTCGTCGTGGCTTCAGTAGAACAGTTTATCCAGCTTCAGGGCACGACGCTTAACAAGGAGGCTTTCAATTACAATATAACCAGGATGGAAGAGAAGGTTTTAGTGATGATGATGTCAGGTCTGTCGGTGACAAGCATTTCCAATATTCTCAAACTCAGTGTCAAGACGGTAAGTGTACATAAGTGCAATTCCTTAAGAAAAATAGGCGTTGACGCCAACAGCAGTTCAGCATTGTTTTTTTTGCATAAACACGCAGTGGGAAACAGAATTGGCAGTTAAATTGGCAACACCAGGGAACCCTTTCATTCAGAAAACGACAGAACCCCTCGGGCCAGAAAGATTTGTTCAGTCTTTTTGGTTTAATAAAGAGAATATTAAGTAATGTATTGGTGAACAGGACGTTACTCACCAGTTGCAAATTTAATATAGATCTACCCGCGTTAATCACCCTTAGTATGTCGGTGAGGATTAACTGCGTTAAATATTAGCTTGGTGATGTTTTGGCAAATTGGTGGCCGTAAACCAGGGGCGGTAGCATAGCCAAAAAACAGTGAGTTATGTTTGTATTAAAAATGTATGAAATTTACTCTTCGGATTATTTCATAGAAATTAACAGCATCAGTGCTTGACTCTGCGTCAGAAAATGTCATGTATTTTATTAATCACTAAAACATTCTATGCCTGACTCATGCAGCTAACGCATTATTATTCATCAACATAAAATTCTTTCAGGCAATTGCGTGAGGGAAGATTATTATCGTTAATTGTTGTGAGGTGCATATGACATTTCTCACCAGGAACCTTTGGTCAAATTTATTACTCGCTTTATCAGATTTTCTTAGCTTCACCCTTTCTCTGTATTTGGCTAAAGGGATACTGAGTCAGGTCATGACGAATTTTGAGCAACGGATCCCCGCTGCACAGACTTCCGGCTGGATTGTGCTGCACAGCTTATTAGCCATTTGCTGTGTGGCGTGGTTTCACCTGCGACTAAGACATTATTACTATCGCAAAACATTCTGGTTTGAACTGAAAGAAATCCTGCGCACTCTGCTTATTTTTGCACTTATCGAAATCGCCGTTATCGCCTTCGCTAAATGGTATTTCTCTCGTTATCTCTGGGTACTGACCTGGACTCTTGTACTTATTCTGGTGCCATTTGCACGAATGATGACCAAGCGTGTGCTGGATTCTCTCGGGCTTTGGGAACGTGATGCAATCATTATTGGCAGCGGCAATAATGCGCGTGAAGGGTATAACGCCATTAAAAGTGACAGAAACCTCGGGCTACGGGTTCTCAAATTTATTTCCAGTGAACACGGTGACCAGCCCGGAGATACGATAGAAGGCGTGCCGGTTATGCCTTCGGACGAAAACTGGGTACGCACTAATGTCGATAAAAAGACGCAGTTTATCGTGGCCGTAGAGTCGCATCAGAGCAACATCCGAAATGCATGGTTGCGGGTATTTATGATTAATGGATACCGGTCCGTTTCTGTCATTCCCACGCTTCGCGGTATGCCGCTGGATAACACCGATATGTCATTTATATTCAGCCAGGAAGTGATGATTTTCCGCGTGCATCAGAACCTGGCTAAGTGCTCCTCGCGGTTGGCGAAACGCTTATTCGATATCGTCGGTTCGCTGGCGATCATCATGCTGCTGTCGCCGCTGCTGCTCTTCATCAGCCATAAAGTGAGAAAAGATGGCGGGCCCGCAATTTATGGTCATGAGCGTATTGGTCAAAATGGTAAACCCTTTAAATGTCTGAAATTCCGCTCGATGATAATTAACTCGAAGGATGTGCTGGAAGAGTTGCTGGAAAATAATGCAGAAGCGCGACATGAATGGGACCTGACGTTCAAGCTGAAATATGACCCGCGCATAACGGCTATCGGCCATTTTCTGCGCCGGACCAGTCTTGATGAGTTGCCGCAGCTCTTTAACGTTTTAAAAGGGGAAATGAGCCTGGTAGGGCCGCGTCCTGTTGTTAGTGCAGAACTGGAGCGTTATTGCGATGAAGTTGAATATTACCTGCTCAGTAAACCGGGAATGACCGGGCTTTGGCAGGTGAGCGGACGCAGTGAAGTCGATTACTCAACCCGTGTTTACCTTGATGCCTGGTATGTCAAAAACTGGTCAATGTGGAATGACATCGCCATTTTATTTAAAACCGTGAGTGTTGTGCTCCGAAGGGAGGGGGCTTATTAGACTGATAACTACAATCTCGTGATGATTTTTTAATAAATTACTCTGCACCAGATGTCTTTATAAGACATAAGTTCGTCAACTAAATACATGTGAAAAATAATTTTTAATACTTTCCTGACCTCAGTTATTCATACCGTATAAAACGGATTGAAGCGCTCCGGCATGAAAGTGTTTTGATGCTTTTGTTAATATCTACACACAGGAATGAGAAACTGCGACTGCCAGATTGGGAATAGGGATTCTCTCTGATAGGCAGATATTAAACCTGAAATACAGATGATGTGAAATAATGAAAAATAGATTTTTGAATATTTCTCTGATGATAACCGTGTTGGGGTTATTAAGTGGATGCACCCTTGTTCCCGGACAGAGTTTAAAAACAGCAGGGAAAGAAGTCGTTGAACAACCCGGTAATCATTATGATATCGATAAGCTGGTTAATATTTATCCCCTGACACCAGCACTCATTGATAATTTACGACCGCAATCAGTGATAGCCCGCCCTAATCCGCAGTTAGATCAGCAACTTAAAGATTATGAATATCATATCGGTATCGGCGACGTACTGATGGTGACCGTCTGGGACCATCCTGAACTGACGACACCAGCAGGTCAGTACCGAAGTGCCAGTGATACCGGTAACTGGGTTAATTCAGACGGTACGATTTTCTATCCCTATATTGGTAAATTAAAAGTTACCGGCAAAACGGTCACCCAGGTTCGTCAGGAAATCAGTACCCGTCTGGCCGCTTATATTGAAAGCCCGCAAGTTGACGTCAGTATTGCCGCGTTCCGTTCGCAAAAAATTTATACCACCGGGGAAGTTATAAAATCCGGTCAGCAACCCGTCACTAATATTCCTCTTACTGTCATTGACGCCATCAATGCGGCAGGGGGATTAGCGCCGGATGCGGACTGGCGTAACGTTGTGCTGAACCATAAAGGTCAGAATACGCAGATTTCTCTGCATGCTCTGATGCAGAAAGGCGATCTGACACAGAACCGCTTGCTGTATCCCGGTGACATTCTGTTCGTACCGCGTAACGACGATCTTAAAGTGTTTGTGATGGGAGAAGTCACTAAACAAAGCACATTGAAAATGGATCGCAGCGGAATGACGCTGGCTGAAGCGCTGGGTAACTCAGACGGTATCTCACAAAGTATGTCAGATGCCTCCGGGATATTTGTCATTCGTCCGCTTAAAGGCAGCAATAAAAGCAAAATCGCCGACATCTATCAGTTAAATGCGAAAGATGCCTCAGCGATGGTGATGAGCACTGAATTTCAGCTGCAACCTTACGATATCGTTTATGTCACAACGGCGCCGCTGGTTCGCTGGAATCGTGTGATATCTCAGATAGTCCCGACCATTGCGGGTGTGCATGACATGATTGAAGGCACACGTTACATCAACCAGTGGAACTAACCATGTTCTCTTCAGTGCTTGTAGTGTGCACCGGCAATATATGCCGCTCGCCAATGGCCGAACGGATCATGAAGCAATATCTTCCTGAAAAAATGATCCGTTCCGCTGGACTGATGGCCATGGTCAATCACCCGGCTGATGATAATGCTGTGATTATTTCCGGGCGCCACGGAGTGTCGTTAGAAGGGCATAAAGGCACGCAGTTTCGGTCTTCGATGGCCGGCGAGTTCGACCTTATTTTGGTGATGGAAAATAGCCACCTGGAACACATCAGCAAAATGGCTCCTCAGGCCAGAGGCAAAATCATGCTACTGGGACACTGGTCAGAACATCGGGAAATTCCGGATCCCTACCGCAAAAGCCAGGAAGCCTTCGAATCCGTTTATCAGCTTATTGATCAGGCCTGTCAACGCTGGGCACAGAAGCTCACCGCCTAATCTCTCAGGAAATCATCGCATGTCATCAGCTATTTCTAAAAAAACTGCAACACCAGACTCTGACGAAATCGATTTGGGACGCCTTTATGGGGAAATTCTCGATCACCGTAAACTGATTATTATTCTGACCATGGTTATCACCCTGTTGGCTGTTACTTATGCCTTATTCGCCACACCTGTTTACCAGGCAACAGCGATGATACAGATTGAACAAAAAAAGGGTAACGCTATCCTCGACAGCATTAGCCAGATGTTACCGGATTCTCAGCCTGTTTCAGAACCTGAGATTGCATTGTTGCAATCCAGAATGATCTTAGGCAAAACCGTTGATGATCTTAATTTACAGGCTGTGATTACTCAGAATTACTTTCCGATATTTGGGCGAGGCTGGGCAAGGATGACCGGCGAGATCCCGGGAAAACTGAGCATCAGTCGTCTGTATATCCCTAAAACCAGTAATGATGTGCCGAACATTACGCTGACAGTTATTGATAAACACCGTTTCCAGATCGAAGGTGATGATTTCAAACTGGTTGGAGAAGTGGGGACCTTAATTACACAACATGGCATTGCTCTGAACGTCCGGAGTATGGATGCTGATCCCGGAACACAATTCACGGTCAACTATATAACGCGATTAGAGGCTATCAACGGTTTAAACAATGCGCTTACTGTCGACGAACAAGGTAAAGATACGGGGATCCTTAATCTGTCATTTAATAGTGATGACAGGGCGCTGGCAACGTCAGTCCTTAATGATATTAGCCAAAACTATCTGAACCAGAATATTGCCCGTCAGGCTGCGCAAGATGCGAAAAGCCTGGAGTTTTTGAATCAGCAGTTACCGCTTGTACGCAGCGAACTGAACGATGCTGAGGATAAACTTAATGTGTACCGCCGCCAGAAAGATTCGGTTGATCTATCACTTGAAGCGAAATCAGTACTTGAGCAAATCGTTAATGTAGACAGCCAGCTGAATGAACTGACGTTTCGCGAGGCTGAGATTTCGCAGCTTTATACTAAAAGCCACCCGACGTATAAGGCCCTGATGGAAAAACGTCAGACCTTGGTGCATGAGCGAGATAGTCTAAATAAACGTGTGACGGCAATGCCGGCAACTCAACAAGAAGTAGAGCGTTTGAGTAGGGATGTGGACTCTGGCCGGGCTATTTATATGCAGTTGCTCAATCGTCAGCAAGAACTCAGTATCGCCAAATCCAGTGCAATCGGTAATGTTCGTATTATCGATAACGCAATAACACAACCTAAACCGGTGAAACCAAGAAAAACCCTGGTGGTTTTGATCGGTATTGTTGCGGGTCTGTTTGTTTCTTTTTCACTCGTTTTACTGAAAGTTTTTGTGCGCCGTGGAATTGAATCTCCGGAGCAGCTGGAAGAAGTTGGCGTCAGCGTTTATGCCAGTGTCCCGCTTTCAGAGTGGTTAAATAAGAAAAATAAACCAGAGAGAACAAATAGAAGTGGGGGGAGGAAAAGGCAGTCTGAAATCAAATTCCTGGCAGTAGAAAACCCAGCAGACTTAGCCATTGAAGCCATCCGTAGTCTGCGAACGAGCTTGCATTTTGCCATGATGGAAGCAAGAAATAATATTTTGATGATCTCCGGTTCAACCCAAAACGCGGGTAAAACATTTATTGCCAGTAACCTGGCAGCGGTCATTGCGCAGTCAGGAAAAAAAGTCCTGTTTATTGATGCAGACATGCGAAAAGGGTATTCACATAAACTTTTCAGATTTACAGGAGAACAGGGGTTGTCGGATATTCTTTCCGGAAAAATAAATATTAACGAGATAGAGAAACATGTACCGGAGATCGGCATTGATTTCATCCCAAGAGGAAAGTTACCGCCTAACCCTTCAGAATTACTGATGCATAAACGCTTAAGTTCAATGCTTGATTGGGCTTCAGATAACTATGATTTGGTTATTATCGATACACCGCCTGTTTTAGCCGTAACAGATGCAGCCATTATCGGTCGTTGCGCCGGCACATCATTGCTGGTTGCTCGTTATGGAACAAACACGGTTAAAGAAGTAGAGGTCAGTATCAGGCGTTTTGAGCAAGTGGGTGTGCAAATAAAAGGTTGCATTCTCAATGGCGTGCTTAAAAAGGCGAGTAGCTACTATGGTTACGGTTATAGTCAATATGATTACTCTTACGCCGATAACAAAGAAAAATAGATTTTAGATCCCCGTCTGGGAGACAGGTTTTTCAGACGGAATACTCATCATTAAATAAATGACCCTGTTAATAAATATGCAGCACCTTTGAAGAAATGGGAAGTAAAATGAAAATAATGATATTCAACACATTGTATTTTCCCTACAGAATTGGTGGCGCCGAAGTTTCCGTTCAGCTCCTTGCCGAAGAACTCGCGCTGCAAGGACATATAGTGAGAGTGGTGAGTCTTACGGAAGGGAATGAAAGGGAAGCGACTATGCTTAATGGAGTTGAGATCATTAAGTTACCGTTATCCAATGTCTATTGGCCATTTTCCAAAGAAAATAAAAGCTTTTTAAAGAAGGCAATCTGGCATCTGTTTGATTATTTAAATGTGAAAATGTATTTTAAGGTTTTAAAAGAAATAAAAGCATTTGCCCCTGACATTGTTCATACAAATAATATATCAGGATTTTCAGTGCTTTTGTGGAAGGCTGTAAAAAAATGCAAGGTCAGACTCATACATACCTCAAGAGACTATTATCTTTTTCATCCTAATAGCACAATGTTTAGTCATGGTAAGACGATGAATATAAAAGATAAAAGTATTATATTTTGGTCTGCAATAAAGAAAATATATGGCCGAAATGTTGATGAGTATGTCGGCATTAGTCAATTTATCCAAAAGCAACATCATGATAACGCCTTTTTCAAAAAAGCGGGTCATCATGTTATTTACAATGCTGTCTCAAAAATAGAGTCAGATAAAGTTAAAGCTATCAAAAGAATAGGGTTTATTGGCAGGCTATCAACAGAAAAAGGGTTTGATATCTTCTGTAATGTAGCGGGGAAGTATAAAAGAAAATATTCATTCTTTGCTGCCGGTAACTTCGTCAATAATGAAGATCAGAAATCATTAATTGAGTTGGCAAATAAATCTGATGTGACCCTGAAAGGTTTTATGAAACTGGCCGATTTTCTGAATCAGGTTGATGCTGTCGTTCTTCCTGTCAGATGGAATGAACCCTTTGGGCGTACTGTGGTTGAATGCGTACTGGCTGATAAATTGGTTCTCACTAACCCGGTTGGGGCAATGACAGAGTTATCCATGCTCCTGCCTAACATCATTATTACCGATAATATTGAACGTGACTTCGACGATAAAATAGCAACCGCTGAGATAAAAGCCATCGATTCTTCACTTATTGAGCGGTTTAAACCCAGGGAAATAGCTGACCAATATCTCCGTGTATATAACGGCAAATCGGGTGCGTAAAATGACAATGAAGGGGTTAGAGAAAAATCTCATTGGACTAACATTATTACTTTTTATCGTTTTTGAGTGCTTTGCAGGACCACTTCGGATGGTTTTTCATATGGCCGGTGCGGAGTTTTTATTTTCCATACCGAAGCTCTTTATTTTACTGACCCAGGCCTGCGCGATAATATTGGTTTTGTATTATAGAAAAGTAACTGTAAATGGAATAATTGCTTCAGTAACTATTTTCTATTTGATTTTTATAAGCATGATATCATCTCAACCAGCAGCAATATTTGTCGGTATTTGGGCTGTTCTTCCTCTGTTTCTGGGT
This sequence comes from Rahnella sp. AN3-3W3, assembly GCF_003263545.1. Lineage (NCBI taxonomy): Bacteria > Pseudomonadati > Pseudomonadota > Gammaproteobacteria > Enterobacterales > Yersiniaceae > Rahnella > Rahnella sp. AN3-3W3. Next base: position 12,340 of record NZ_JYDG01000110.1, on the reverse strand, counting down.
TATCACGGGGCAAGAATAATCATGTCAAGTATTAAAGAGAAAAAAACAAACCGTATAATAGTATTTATCTTTCTATTGTCATGCTTAAGTGTTATTTGTAACGTGTTTTTCAACTACCCCTGGTATAATGTTTCATATGAAATTGCCGGGATGGACGTGTCTTCATCTCAGATAGGCAGCAGCGGTGGCTATACAAGATACGCAGGTTTTTTTAAGAGTTCTTTACAGGCATCCGCCAACGTATTAATTCTTCTTCTATATATTGTCTCAACCAGCAAAAGTAAAACCTTAATTATCATTTCGTTTGTTTTTAGTGCGCTAGTGGCTTTGTTAACCATATCCAAAACAATTTTTTTACTCCATATTATTCTTCTCCTCTACATTCTGGTGAAAGTTATCCCTGTCAAAGTTATATGGCGAATTACATTATCCTGTGCATTTATGTTTGCAGTATTTACGATAGGAAGCACTAACTATCATTTTAATGTAAGCAAGGATCCGATGCAGGTTATGCTATTAGCATCGTTGAATGATCGGCTGACTAATACCTGGCCTGAAGGTGTCAAGACTATCATCAATAATGGAAACCTTTTCTTTGGTGGTGGAGTAGGAACGATTGGAGTGGGTTCAAAATTAGGTACAGGTGCCTATAATCCGGGTGATAGTATGTATCTTTATCTTATTGGTTCTGGTGGTTATCTGTTGGGATTAATTTTATTATCTTGGGCTTTTTATCAATCTACTGTATTTAATAATGGGAATGCTTGCAGGTATTTATCATTGTTGCTGATAGTTTTATGTTTATTTGGATTATCAATGACGGCTCCGGAGTATCCATTTATGGCACTTTCCATGGGTTTTTTGATCAATTCAAGAGTCTATAAAGCATGTTAGAAATGCTGATTGAAATGAATGGGGATAAGAATGGCAAGAATAATTTTTGATGCACGCTGGATTGGTGAGCATGGGATCGGACGATTCGCAAATGAAGTATCGGCACGCAATAAGGGATTTCTAAAAATAAAAAATGGTTTGAAACCAACAAGTCCTTTTGATGTTTTTTTTATCACTTTATATTTGGCATTCAAACGTGGGGTATACTTTTCACCGGGATATAACTGTCCGTTATTATTTTTAAACAGAAGTGTCATTACTATTCACGACTTGAATCATATAGATATAGAACACAATAGTAGTTTTCTTAAGAAGATATATTATGAATTAGTGATGAAAAGAGCTTGTAAGAAATCGCTTAAAGTTCTGACAGTGTCGAATTTTTCAAAAAGAAGAATTTGTGAATGGGCAGGAATAAGTAGTTCCAGGGTTCTGGTGGTTGGGAATGGTGTGTCGGAGGAGTTTCTAAATAAAGAGACTAATGTAACTAATTCTGATGGGGAATATATTTTAGTTGTAAGTAATAGAAAGAAACATAAAAATGAATCGAGAATATTGTCAGCTTTTCATATGGCTAACATTCCGCCATCAGTAAAATTAGTTTTCACAGGGGATCCGGATGAAAGCCTTGAGAATGAAATAGAACGTAAAAACTTGCAGGATAGAGTTATTTTTAAAGGGCGCGTAGGGAACAGCGAACTGGCATCATTATACAAAGAATCACTTTTTTTATTATTTCCATCACTTTACGAAGGTTTTGGTCTTCCTGTCATTGAAGCAATGTCCAGTGGTACCGCGGTGATAACGTCCTCGACGACCTCTTTACCAGAGGTCGCAGGTGATGCAGCAATCCTTGTGGATCCTGAAAACACTGAGGAGATTGCGCTGGCAATAGGCAACCTTTATTACAATCCAGATTTGAAAAAGGAACTAATAGAAAAAGGTTTCATTCAGGCAAAAAAATTTACCTGGGAAAAAACGGCTGGTCTGATAACGAATTGTTTGAATAACTTAAAAAAGTAAACTGCACCTCATAGCCTATTTTAGTAAGGTTGATAATGAACAGGATAATGCTTTATATAAAAATGTGTTGTGTGTTGATATTGATTCACTCGTCATACGGAATGTGTACAATTATCGGAGCAGGAACGCACTTTCAAGGTTATCGTGGAGAAAGCAGTATCTATTTAGAAAAAATTAAAGATATGGGTTTTGTATCATTTCGTGAGGACTATTCCTGGTCAAACGTTGAAAGAACTAAAGGCATTTTTTCAGTAAGTGATAATATAAAAAAAACTGACGCTGCATTTTTAAATGCCCAGATTAACGGTCTCAGTCCTATCTTGATCCTTGATTATGGAAATAAATTGTATAACAACGGTGATTATCCACGAAATCAGGAGTCGATTGATGATTTCGTTAGATATGCAAGTTGGGTTGCGTCAAGATTTAAGGGGAAAGTTAAATATTACGAAATCTGGAATGAATGGACTATTGGTACTGGAATGACCCGTTATCGTGACAATATACCTTCTGCTGAGGTCTATTTTAATCTCGTTAAGGCAACCAGCAAGGCAATAAAAAGTATCGATCCGAATACAATAATCTTAGCTGGCGGATTCAACCCCCTGGAACAAAGAGCCAAATATCTGAATATTACGGATGTAGTTTGGTTTGAGCAGTTACTAAAATTGGGGATTCTGGATTATGCCGATGGGATTTCAATCCACACTTATTCGTATCTGAATGGTCGCCGGGACTTAAGAACGACAAAAGGTAATTTAGATTTTATTGATGAGTTTTACGCTGATAGCCAAAAAATAGCAGGGAAGGATTTTCCTGTATATATTACTGAAATTGGGGTGACAAATTATACCGGACCTGGGGGGATGAGCCAGCAAGAATCGGCCGATTATATAAAAAATTATATTGAGGATGCAAAGTCTCGTTCATACATAAAAGGTGTCTGGATTTATGACCTCATTGATGATGGCAAAGACAAGAGCAAGAGGGATTATAATTTTGGCCTTCTGAATAATGATCTCTCGCCCAAGTTAGTCGCTCCTGTCATTACTGAGTTACTTAATAAAGATAATCACAAATGATGGTGAAGGTTATAATTTATTATTAATTAGTATTTATGTAATTAATTAATGAGAGTAAAGAGGTTATATGAGGATTTTGTTTTTTGTATATAAATTTCCTGTGCTTTCTGAGACGTTTATCCTCAACCAAATAGCGTATTTCATTAACAAGGGTTGCGACGTAAGCATCGTTTCCGTTTTTCCCGGTGAGCTGGATGCTAAACACCATGTTATCAAAAAATTTAATTTGATAAATAAAACGCGATATTTACTTGAACGAGAACCAAAAGGTAAGATCTCCAGGGTTTTAGCGCGGCTTAAAGGACTGCTCCCTTGTGTTCTTTCCTCTTGTGCTATTAAGAGTATGAATGTCTCTAAATATGGATATTATGCCAAAACCTTAATGCTTCCGTATATATTGTCAAAAAATAAGCCTCCCTTAGAGGCTGATATTATTGTCTCTCACTTTGGTACCACCGCGGTATTGGCAAATCAACTGAGGAAGCTTGGTTTTCTTAAAGGTAAATTAGCTGCAGTGTTTCATGGTAATGACATTTCAAAAGCTCGTACTCTTGATGTTTTTAAGGATGATTATGAAAATCTTTTTGATAATGCGGAATTCATCCTGCCAGTAAGTCAGTTATGGGCTAATAAAATCAAAGCCGTTTCAGGTCATGAGAAAAATATTCATGTTGTCAGGATGGGGATCAGTGTTGACAAATTCTCGTTTCGACCCCGATCCGTTTTGGGTAATCCCATTCGCTTACTCTCTATCGCAAGGCTTACAGAGAAAAAAGGGATATCAGTTGCCATCACTGCATGTTCTTTTTTGAAGAAAAGAAATATTCATTTTCGTTACACCATTATCGGTGATGGTCCGTTACGCAATGACCTTGAGTTGCAGGTTTCTGAACTTGAATTGAACGAGCAGGTGATCTTCTCAGGCGCGCAGACGCAGGAAACTGTTACTGACTACTTAAATATCTCGGATATTTTTTTATTACCTTCAGTGACAGCCGCGGATGGCGATATGGAAGGAATACCGGTGGCATTGATGGAGGCCATGGCTATGGGTATCCCGGTAATTTCAACTTTTCACAGCGGGATCCCTGAATTGATAGAAAATGGAATATCTGGATTTCTGGTCAAAGAACATGATGCCGAAGGTATTGCAAACATCGTCGAAGACATTATAAAAGACCCCAGTGTTTTAACTGATATTTGTCAGAATGCAAAAATGAAAATTGACAATGAATATGATCAGGATAAATCATATTCAAGAATGCTTACTATTCTATCGAATCAGCCATTAAATATTAATCGGTGATAAATTGAAAATTTACTATTATAAATCTGCGCATGGGAATTTTGGGGACGACCTTAACGCATGGATCTGGGATGCATTGCTTCCCGGCTTTTTTGATGATAACGAAAATGTCAGGGTATCAGGGATTGGCACCATTATTACTTCTGCCATGCCTCCGGCTAAAAAATGGATAGTCTTCTCGAGTGGTGTCGGTTATGGCTACCCGCCAGTCAACTTTGGCGACAGCTCCTGGGAAACACTCTGCGTTCGGGGTCCGCTCAGTGCTGAGATTTTAGGATTGCCGAAAGATAAATTTATTACTGATGGCGCTGCCCTTTTAAACACGCTAGCTGAGTTTCAACCACTCTCAGATGCTGAACGCAAAGGGGTAATTTTTGTTCCTCATCATCACGCGCTTGTCACCGGGCAATGGGAAAAGGTGTGCCAGCAGGCTGGGATTGAGTTCGTGAATCCTCAATCGGATGCAAAGACGGTTATCCAAAAAATCAGACATGCAAAACTGGTGCTGGCGGATGCTATGCATGCGGCCATTATTGCTGACGCTCTGCGCGTACCCTGGGTTCCCTTAATTACTTCCTCACAGATCAATACATTCAAATGGTTAGACTGGACTCAGACCATAAATACCCCCTACCGGCCAACTGTTCTGGGAAGCAGTTCCCTGCGAGAGTATTTACGCGATAAATCTCTGTGTACCTATGGAGAAAAGTATTTCTTACCTAATTCAGATGTAGAGTTCGCTGTTAAATATTTCAGAAAACAGCGAGAGCTAAAGAACAAAAAGTGGTGGGAGAAGTATCAGCAGTTAACTCAGTTAGCGTTGCATCGAATTCCAAACAAAGCTATCAGGACAGTTGAAGAGCGTTTTAATCTGAATTTGAATAACAGATTTATTGACCAGGCATCCAGCGTGCTTCTTGATGCGAAGTCCAGACCGGGTTTTCTAAGCGAAGATTTTAAATTTACCAATAATGTAGAGCGCTTATTAAACGGCATCGACAGGCTTTCAAAATGCAAATGATATTCTAAGGACGCTAAATTGAATGCTCAAGCGAGAAACCAGAAGCCGAGTATAATTTCAGGCGCTATCTGGTCTGTTCTGGATAATACAGTTTCACAAGTCATAACATTTATTATATTCATAATATTAGCGAAGTTGCTGACACCCAGTATATACGGCATGCTCAGTGTATCTTTGCTTGTTACGCAGTTTTTTCGCAATGTTATATTCGATAGTATTGCGACATCGATCGTGAGAATGAAATCACCGGCACCTGTAGACTATAATTCTGCATTTTTTTTATGTTTCTCTTTATCTGTACCCGCATTCTTGATTGTTTTCTTTTCCGCCCCGTTTATTGAGGCGTACATGAAAGTACCGGAGCTGGCCAATGTCATCCGGGGAACAGGCATTATTATTGTCGTCAGCGGATTGAGCCGGACACACGAAGCCTGGTTAACGCATAATATGATGTTCCGCCCTTTAGCGATAAGGTCAATCTGCTCTATCTCTATCGGGGGGGCTGTCGGAGTGGTGCTTGCCTGTAAAGGGTATGCTGTTACGAGTCTGGTGGCACAGCAAGTTGTCACTTCACTGATCTCTCTGGTCGTGCTGTGGGTGACGACACCCTGGAAGCCAAAAATGAAGATTTCGAAGGATTCCATTCGCGAGTCTGTAGGGTTTTCTAAGCATGTGGCACTGAGCAATATTACTAACTTCGCCAATCAAAATAGTGATGTTTTCTTTATTACCTACTTTCTTGGAACAGCGGGTGCCGGTGTTTATTCAGCGGGTAAACGCATCGTAAACACCCTGAACACCGTTCTCTCATCCGCATTAATGCGGGTTTCATTACCCGCATTTACCCGATATAAAAATGATTTAAATGAATTTGGTAAAAAGTATCTGCAAGCAACCTATTTTACCGTTCTGGTAACAGCGCCTGCTTTTGTTGGTCTTAGTGCATTATCTCATGATATTACTTTTCTGCTGCTGGGACAGAAATGGATGCCATCTGTACCCATAATGCAAATTGTCAGTGCTGTAGGGTTTGTTACATCGATTGGATATTACAATCATTCCGTCATGTTTGCCCGTGATAAACCTGAATGGCAAGCCAGATTAACACTGCTTTATGCAATAAGTAATGTTTTGGCATTCTATATTTTTGTTCGATATGGTTTGATTGCCACTGCACTGGTATTTTCCATCCGTACAATACTTCTTTACCCTGTTTCCGCATGGTGTGCATTAACACTCTTAAATTTAACATTTAGACAATACATAAGAGAGATTATTGTTCCCATTATATGCGCCGGGGGCATGTGTATGATTCTGATGGGTATGCAGGAGTTTACATTATTAAATGAATCCTGGGCTGGAATAGCAATAAAAATTGCCATTGGTGCGATGTCCTATTTTATTCTTATTTTTACTATCACTTCTAAGAGTAAAAAAGCAATGATACTTTCACTAGCGGGAAAGATATTTAAGAGGGGGTAGATGATTTTATGGAAACTCAATCAGCATTAGTTAGCATACTTATTCCTCTTTTCAACTCTGAAAGGTATATCAGGAAGGCCCTGGAGTCTGTGGCCTCTCAAACCTATTCTAATATAGAAGTGGTTATTGTCGATGATTTTTCAAACGATTTTTCAGTGGCAATTGTTGAGAGTTTTTTTATTGAGCACGCTCATATTCGCCATAGCATATCTCATAATGTTAAAAATGAAGGAGTTTCTTTCACAAGGAATAAGTTAGTAGAGCATGCAAAGGGGGATTTCATTTGTTTTTTAGATTCTGATGACTACTTTGAGCATGATGCAATAAGTTATTTAATGGACATTGTAGTAAGTAATAATACGGATATAGGTCAGTGCTTATACTACTCTGAAACACCTGATGGTATCCAAAACGGTACCGTAAATCAATTTACTCCCAATAAGATTCTGAAGGGAAAAGATGCTGTTTTTTCTATGCTGGAGAATGAAATAACAGGTTTCCTTTGGCATAAAATATTCAAACGGGATCTTTTCCGGAATGTTCATTTTGACACTACGTTACCCGTTTTTGAAGACTATCTTGTCATTATGAAGATGTTTCTCAATGGTGCTGACATCTCATTTGGCAGTGAACCCAAGTATCATTATGTACAGCATGTTTCCTCATTGACAAAAAAATCCTACCGAAAAGCACTAGACAGACTGCAATACCTGGAAATGACAAAGTCACTGGTAAAGCCTTTAATTTTCTCAGAATCAGACAAACTGAGGATAATAAAGCATGAGTATATTGTGGCTTTGATGGTTTTTATTAATGCAATTAAATTTGGTGCTCCTGTAAATGAAGTTACAGAAATCCAAAAACGCATCAATGTTTCATGTTTATTCAGGTTAAAACCTCAGCTTAATTATAAAAAATTTTACTCAATACTCATGATTAGAATTTCTCCGGCATTGCTCTATTTTGCCCTTAAAACGGTTTTTAGAATCAAAGCATAAATAATTCGAAATTTGTCTGTGCTCATTCTGAATGATAATTCAGTTATTCCACTGTGCACTGAATTGTTTTTTTTAATGATTGAATCTTATCTCACTTTTTTCCTGAGACGAATATTATGATCCTTCCAGTAATCATGGCTGGCGGTACCGGTAGCCGTTTGTGGCCGATGTCTCGTGAGCTTTATCCAAAACAATTTCTTCGTCTTCATGGCGATAATTCAATGTTGCAGGAAACTGTCAGCCGTTTAAAAGGGCTGGATGTTTCTGTGCCACTGGTTATTTGTAATGAAGAGCATCGTTTTCTCGTTGCCGAACAACTGCGGCAAATAAATCAGCTCAAAGATAATATTATCCTCGAGCCTGTCGGGCGCAATACGGCGCCTGCGATTACGCTGGCTGCGCTCAGTGCTATCGACAACGGTGTAGACCCGCTTTTGCTGGTGCTGGCTGCCGACCATGTTATCGAGTCTCCTGTGGCCTTTCACCAGGCCGTACAGAGTGCTATTCCGTTCGCGGAACAGGGGAAGCTGGTGACCTTCGGTATCGTGCCGACTGGTCCGGAAACCGGATACGGATATATACAACGGGGGATGGAATTAAGCACCGTTACCGATCCTGCTTTTCGGGTGCAGCGTTTTGTCGAGAAGCCGGATCTTGCTACCGCGATGCAATATCTGGAAAGCGGTGAGTATTACTGGAACAGCGGTATGTTTTTGTTCCGTGCGAAGCGTTTTCTGCAAGAGATGACGAAATTCAGGCCGGACATTGTTGATGCCTGTCTTAAAGCGATTGAAACCTCACAGGCCGATGAGCAGCAAGATTTTATTCGTGTTGATAAAGAATCATTCATTTCCTGTCCCGATGAGTCTGTTGATTATGCGGTGATGGAAAAAACCACTGATGCGATTGTCGTTCCGTTAGATGCGGGCTGGAATGATGTGGGTTCCTGGTCGGCTCTTTGGGAAGTGAATAATAAAAGCATCGAGGGTAATGCTCTCAGTGGCGACGTATTTACTCATAATGCGACGAATTGTTATATCAATACTGACGAGAAATTGGTGGCCGCTATTGGTGTAGACAATCTGGTGATTGTTAATACTAAAGATGCCGTTTTAGTGATTGATAAAAACCAGGTGCAGGACGTTAAAAAAGTCGTTGAATATCTAAAAAGTCATAAGCGTCGGGAATATCGCGTACATCGCGAATCTTATCGTCCATGGGGTCGGAACGATAATATTGTGACGGCGCCCCGTTATCATGTGAATCGAATAACGGTAAAACCAGGCGGACAGTTCTCATTACAAATGCACCATCACCGGGCTGAACACTGGGTCATTCTTTCAGGTACAGCCAGAGTTATTCTTGAGGATAAAGATTATCTGCTAACTGAAAATGAATCCACATTTATACCCATTGGTGCTCATCACAGATTAGAGAATCCCGGGAAAATACCTCTTGAACTTCTGGAAATACAATCAGGCTCATATCTGGAAGATGACGATATTATTCGTATAAAAGATCACTATGGTCGCTGTTAATTTTGGGGTGAAATATGTCAGATACATTATCTTGCTTTAAAGCGTACGATATTCGCGGTGAATTAGGTGTTGACTTAAACGAAGATATTGCTTATCGCATAGGACGAGCTTACGGCGAATATTTAAAGCCGAAGAAAATGGTATTAGGCGGTGATGTTCGTTTAACCAGTGAAGCATTGAAACTTGCTCTGGCGAAGGGTTTACAGGATGCGGGTACTGATGTTGTTGATATTGGCGTGACCGGCACGGAAGAAATCTATTTTGCGACTTCTTATCTCAGCCTTGATGGTGGTATTGAAGTCACCGCCAGCCATAATCCAATGAATTACAACGGCATGAAACTGGTTCGCCAGGACTCCCGTCCAATCAGTGGTGATTCCGGTTTACGCGAGATTCAGGCGCTGGCCGAAGCTAATAATTTCGCACCAGCAGAAAAGGCCATACGTGGCACTTATGAAAAAGCCTCTGTGCTTGATGCGTATGTTGATAAGTTGCTCAGCTATATCAATATTGAGAATTTCTCGCGTCCGTTAAAACTGGTGTTTAACTCCGGTAATGGCGCAGCCGGTCACGTTGTTGATGCTATCGAGCAGCGTTTTATTGCCGCCGGAGCACGGGTAGAATTTATCAAAATTCACCACGAGGCCGACGGCACATTCCCTAACGGTATCCCTAACCCGTTATTGCCTGAGTGCCGCCAGGACACTACCGATGCCATCATTAAACACCAGGCAGATATGGGGATCGCGTTTGATGGTGATTTTGACAGGTGTTTTCTGTTTGATGATGCCGGTAATTTCATCGAAGGGTATTACATAGTGGGTCTGCTGGCCGACGCGTTCCTCGAGAAATATCCCAGCTCGCGTATCATTCATGACCCGCGTCTGAGCTGGAATACCATTGATATTGTCACCGGTGCGGGCGGAGTGCCTGTGATGTCTAAAACCGGTCATGCTTTTATTAAAGAGCGTATGCGTCAGGAAGATGCGGTCTATGGCGGCGAGATGAGCGCCCATCATTACTTCCGCGATTTCTATTATTGTGACAGTGGCATGATCCCCTGGTTGCTGGTCGCTGAATTACTGCATGTTAAAGGTAAGTCCCTGAGGCAACTGGTTAATGACCGGATCACCGCTTACCCTGCTTCAGGTGAAATAAACAGTTACCTGCAAAAGCCGAAAGAGTCTATTGACCGTGTATTAGCGATGTATGAAGGAGAGGCGTTGAACATCGACCATACGGACGGAATAAGTCTGGAGTTTGATGAGTGGCGTTTCAATCTCCGTAGTTCTAATACTGAACCGGTTGTTCGACTGAATGTGGAATCCCGTGCTAATACAAAATTAATGCAGGAACAAACCAGGAAAATCCTTTCCATTCTTCGTAGCATGTAATTATTGAAAATATCTTATTTAAGTGAGTGGTAATAACTCGCCATGGGTTTATTTTGCCCATTTTAATTTTATAAGGTTTAGATTATGTCACATAATGTGAGTGTGGGGATTGTTGCTGACTGGCTGGTGACATTTGCCGGGTCCGAAAAAGTCATTGCTGAATTTATTAAATTATACCCGGACGCTGATATCTATTCTGTTGTTGATTTTCTTTCTGATGAATCCCGCAAAAAATTCTACGGTAAAGAAGCGACGACCTCTTTTATTCAGCGCTTACCTTTTGCTAAAAAGAAATATCAGCAATATCTGCCTTTAATGCCGCTGGCTATCGAACAACTTGATGTGACCGGGCATGACATAGTGCTTTCCAGCAGTCATGCGGTCGCCAAGGGCGTGCTGACCGGTCCTGACCAGTTGCACATCAGCTATGTGCATTCTCCGATCCGCTATGCCTGGGATTTTCAGCACCAGTATCTGCGTGAGGCAGGGCTGAATAAGGGGCTGAAAGGCAATCTTGCCCGTTGGTTCCTGCATAAAATCAGGATGTGGGATTACCGGACGGCTAATGGGGTGGATCATTTTATTGCCAATTCCCAGTTTATTGCCCGCCGGATTAAGAAAGTCTATGGCCGTGACGCGGATGTTATTTATCCACCTGTCGATGTAGAGCGTTTTACGTTGCAGGAGAACAAAGAGGATTTCTATTTTACCGCTTCGCGCATGGTGCCCTATAAACGTATCTATTTGATTGTGGAAGCATTCAGTCAGATGCCGGATAAGAAGCTGGTGGTGATCGGTGACGGCTCTGAAATGGGCAAAATTAAGGCCAAAGCGGGCAGTAACATTGAAATACTGGGCTATCAGCCTGACGATGTGATGCAAGACTATATGCGACGCGCAAAGGCTTTTGTTTTCGCTGCGGAAGAAGATTTTGGGATCACGCCTGTCGAAGCGCAGGCCAGCGGAACGCCGGTTATTGCCTTTGGCAAAGGTGGCGTTCTGGAGACCATCAGACCTTACGGTGAAAAGCATGCAACAGGGGTCTTTTTCGCTGAACAAACAGCGGCGTCCCTGATAAAGGCCGTGCGTCACTTCGATACCATTAAGGACTCAATTCTCCCTCTGGACTGTCGTGAAAATGCATTAAAGTTTTCCGGGGAAAGATTTCATAATGAACTGGACGAATATATCAAAACAAAATGGCATGATTTTAATGAACGTAAACGCATCGTTTATTAATATTCTCAATACTGAATCTGCCATTGATGGTTTGCATACAAATCATCCTCACTTGCGTATTCATCATAAAAAGCAGTGTCAGCGGCTGAAATTGTACGGATAACGCCCGTCGATCTTTTTGAATCACTACGAAAAAGCCGGAGAATGCGCTGACATTCTCCGGCTTTTTTATTGGGCAAAACCGGAAAGCAAAAAACCAGCCGTTAGGCTGGTTTCTTTAAATAGGGTGCCCGGACTCGGACTAACGCCGCAGGCGTTTGAACAACGGCTTTGCCGTTGGCCCGCAGGGCGAGCCTGCTAAGGCGAGTCATCGAACGAAGTTCGATGGAGAGTCCGTACCGCTGAAAGCAAAAAACCAGCCGT
>NZ_JYDG01000011.1:0-62412 GCF_003263545.1 Rahnella sp. AN3-3W3 | reverse complement strand
GAAATTGAGTCGTTCACAGTAGTCAACGATCAGGGTTTTATGCTGACTAAAGCTGGTGATATTTACATGAGTTCCAAACCCTTTGATGACCCACGTCTTGAGCCTGGAGGAAGTGGGATTGACTATTCCTTCACGACAAGACGCGGAGTGTTGCAAACCCACCATATGCGTCCAGGTTATGGTGGAGGTAAATGGGGAACAGAGTATTCGTCATGGAACTCTTTTTCTGGCCCTAATCATTGGACTACAGACACCTATAGAAGAAATTTTCAGGGTATCCCCAATAAAGTGCCCGAAGTCAAAAATTATACCGGCTGGGATCATATGCGCTGTGACCCAAATTTAGGGCTGACATCAAAATAAAATAGTGCGTTTGCGAAGCGTCTCGCTCACAGCGTGCGAACATTCTGCTATCAGGGAAGGTATAAGTGATGAAAGGTGTCATTCGCCTAGGCGATCCCCATACACACGGCGGCAACGTCAGCTCAGCGTCTGGGGCATTATTTGAAGGTAAACCAGTGATGTTAGCCGGTGATACCGTCAGCTGTTCTCAGCATGGCACAGTGCCAGTGAATCAGGGGCATCCGACCTGGAAAATGAATGGTAAAGCCGTGATTGTGGACGGCTGTGTTGCGCAGTGTGGATGCACCGTCAAGACGACCCTGCCGAACGCCGGAGCGCAATGATGAACTGGCATCTTCCGCAGATGGTCCGCAACGCCTTACCCAAACTTCCTGCCTGGTGGTGGTGGCTGGCGATACCGTCAGCATGTGTCGCACTCGCTGCTATCGCGTTGTTTTTCACCTGGCCGGTTCAGCGTGGATTTACCAATCTGCGATTTTGGTTCTGGCTGTTGTTGCTGCCGTTATTGGCCTCCACTGCGGTGATGGCCTTTGTGCTCAGTGCGGCGTTGCAGGTCCGTCGTCAGACTGAATGGCGACATCTGTTTATTGACCGCACGTATGCCCACTGGCAGCACTGTGGACGCAGGTCTCTGCGGCTGGTTGCATTCCATTGTCTGACGCCTGAAGCCGACGTGGCCAGCCGTACCCTCGGCCTGGAGGGTATGCCACCGCAGGCACCGTCTAAATCCGAAAATATTATGCTGACCGTTCCGGTCTTGATCGGTGAATCACCGCTCAAAAGTGTCATCATCCAAACGCTGACGCCAATGCACAGCGCCTTACGTGCCCTGCCCGCCGTGGAGATATGGCTTTATGGTAATGTCGACGAAAAGCAGGCGGTCCCGGCCATAGAGCATTACTGGAATCAACAGCTTAACAAGCGAATTAATCCTGAGAATGTCTACCTGCAGGATAAGGTTCCTGACGCCACATTACTGCATGCCTGGTGTGATGAAGACATTTCCGTTCCGCGACTGGTGATTGCCCTGCATCTGCTTGACGGCAAAAGCCAGGCCAGTGCCAGCTGCTCCGCCCTGCTCTTCCAGAGGTCTTCCGGGCCGGTGATAAAAGCCCCGCCTTTCCGCCCGGTATACCTGTTCCGCCCGCTGGTGACTCAATCGCACGACCTCGATGCAGACTTCCCGCAATTTCTTGCCACCGGCCAAACCGATGCCAAACGTCTGAGCCATTTGTGGGATGCCGGGTTGCACAGCCGGGAGCGCGGCGCCCTGCTGGCCTTGCTCGATGAACACGACGTGATGCTGCCGGCACAGGGGCGTCACGATCTGTCCCTGCTGTTAGGCCCTGCGAGTCCGGCCTCCTTCTGGCTTGCCCTGTGCCTCGCGGCGCAGGGATGCGATTTAGGCCAGCGCGGCCAGCTGGTCGCCGCACAGTCTGAGGAGTCCATCAGCCTGGTTCAGCTCAGCACCCAGCCTGCTGCGCCCGTGGACATGCCTGCCGATACGATTTCACGCTATCCGCTGGCCTATCTGGCGGGGATCGTGGCCGTGATGCTGGCTCTGATATTACTCCCCGCCGATCGTGATACGCAGATGGGCATGCTGCCCTGGCTGGGTGGCGGACTGGTGGTTGTCGCGGCCTTACTGAGTTTCTCTGTCCCTCTGGCACTGCGCTTATGGCGTAAGCGGCTCGATGTGGAATGGCACCTGCTGGAACAACAACGTCATGACTAAAAGCCTTCACCTGATGCTGGTGGTGATGCTCGCCCTGGCCCTGAGCTTTCTGTGGCTGAACGCGGACGGAGAAACCCTCACCCACGGCGTGGCCTGGTGGGCAACCGGCGTCATCCTGCTGAGCTATTTTCTGCTGGCCCGCTACGCCTTCGCCCTGGAATTGCTCGATTTTAACCGCCCGCCCGGGACACAGGACGATGCGCGCATCACGGCGTTTGATACCCTGCGTTTCACCCTGCGTCACCGCTATGGCTGGCACTGGAAGCACAAACAGCCGTGGCTTTTGGTCACCGGTGAGGCAGAGGTGGTGGAGAAAGTCGCCCCCGGCCTGACGCAGGCGCGCTGGCAGGAAAGCCAGAACGCCGTCCTTATCTGGTGTGGCGAGGCCGATGCGCTGGATTTGGCCGCCGTGACGCAGCTGCGCGACATTCGCGGGCGCCGCGCCTTTAACGCCGTGCTGTGGGTCACCGATGTGACGGCTGCGCCGCAATACCTGTGGACTACGCAGCCGGTGCCTAATCAGACGCTGCCGGCGGGCAACAGCGACACCGTCTATCGGCAGTTTATCGCGCTCGGGCACACCCTCCGCTGGCGTCCGCCGGTGTTTGGCGTGTGCCTGAGTGAGCCGCAGTGGGAACAGGACGACCGCCCGGTGCAGAGTATCGGCTGTCACTGGCCGGCGGGCACGCCGGTCTCACTTGACGACCAGCTCAGTCAGCTTGCCGCCACGCTCATCCCGCAGGGCATTGCGCAGCTGAACGAGAACAAACGCTGGGCCTGGCTGCTGCAGCTGTCAGGGGATCTGAAACACCACACCGGCGCGTTGCTCAGGCAGCGTTTTCAGCCGTGGCTCGGTGAGCATCAGCGCGTGCTGGCCGGCGGCATCTTCTTTATGCCTGCTGCCCCTGAACCGGCTTCTGTTCAGCAACGCTCCCACGCCTGCTATTTGTCCCCCGCCTGGAACGGCGTGATCGCACAAAGCCGGACGCAGCAGGGTCGCCGCGACCACCTGTCCAACGGTGACAAGCTGGCCATCGGCACGCTGACGCTGGCGGGGCTGTGGGTGCTGGGCATGGGAATATCTGCCTGTGCCAACCGCACGCTTATCGCCGACAGCCAGGCGCTGCTGCAGGCGACCCGCACGCCGGCCCCGATGTCCGACACGCTGACCCGCAGCGTAGCCCTGCAGGACAACATTGACCGCCTGCTGTGGTGGCAGCAAAACGGCTCGCCGTGGCTGCACCGCTTCGGCCTCGATCAGCGCGATGCGGTGATCGAGGCACTGTGGCCTGCCTATACCCGGCAAAGTCAGGCGCTGCTGATAACGCCTATGGTTAACGTGCTGAAAGACCGGCTGCAGGCGTTTGTGTCCCTGCCGCCGGGCTCTGCCGAACGACGTCTGGCCGGGAAACTGGCCTATCAGCAGCTAAAAGCTTACCTGATGCTGATGCATCCTGAGCACGCCGATCCGGCCTTTATGCAGCCGGTGCTGTCTCCTCTGTGGACGGTGCCGGATGGCGTGGCTCCCGGAGAATGGCTGGCCCGTTCAGACAAACTGCTCGGCTTTTACCTGCAGCAACTGCCGCGCCAACCGCAGTGGAAGCTGCCTGCCGATGACCCGCTGGTGGCCAACGTGCGCACTATTCTGCGCAGCCAGAAAGGCATCAGCAACAGCGAAAACGCGCTGTATCAGCAGGTGTTGCTGAGCGTGTCGCCGCACTATGCCGACGTCACGCTCGACAGCCTGCTCGGGGAAACCGCCGGCGGTCAGCTGTTCTCCACCGATGACACCCTGCCTGGCATGTTCACCCGTGAAGCCTGGGAGGGAGAGGTCAGCGACGCGATTGATAAAGCCGCTGCGGCACGCCACGTCACCTCCGACTGGGTGCTGGATGATAAAGGCGAACAGCAGCTGCTGACCAAAGACCAGCTGCAGTACCGCCTGACCGAACGCTACTTTGCCGATTACACCAGCGCCTGGCTCAATTTCCTCAACAGCATCCGCTGGAACACCAGCGACTCGCTGAGCACCTCCCTCGATCAGCTGACCCAGCTGGCCGATGCCCGTCAGTCGCCGCTGCTGGCCCTGAGCCGCACCCTGCGTTATCAGGGCGCGGCCGGTCAGCATCGCGAAGCAATGGGGGACTCCCTGCTGAAATCGGCACAAATGCTGGTGTCGAAAACCACGCCGGACGCCGGATTTGCCGGCGGGCGCAATGACCCGACCCGCGTGCTGAGCGAGACCTTCGCCCCGCTGCTGGCCGTGTTACCGCCGGAAACCCCGGCGGCAGGTGAAACGCCTGTGGCACAGAATACCGCCGTCGTTTCCGTCAGCAACTACCTGCTGCAGGTGTCACAAACGCGATTACAGCTGATGCAGGTGGCCAATGCCTCAGACCCGCAGGCAATGGCACAAAGCCTGGTCAAATCCGCCTTCAGCAACGGCGACACCACGCTGTCGCAGGGCCGTCACTACGCGCAGCTTCTGGCGGCTAGCCTGGGTGGCGAATGGAGCAGCTTTGCCGACGCCGCGTTTGTCCAGCCGCTGGAACAGGCGTGGAACGGCGTCATGGCTCCGGCACAGCAGGGGATCAACAGCGCCTGGCAGGTACAGGTGCAGAACCCGTGGCAGGCGGAATTTACCGGACGCTACCCGTTCGATAACACCAAAAATGACGCGGATTTCACCCAGCTGGCTCACTATCTGACGCCGGATACCGGCCTGATTGACCAGTTTATTACCCAGCAACTGGCCGGCGTGCTGGAAAAACAGGGTGACAGCTGGGTACCGAATCCGCTCAACACCCAGGGAATGAGCATCAACCCGGACTTCCTCAGCGCAGTTAACCAGCTGAGCCAGCTCGGCCGCCGCGTCTTCCCGCAGGGTAAACCCGGCGTGACCTTTGAGCTGCAGATCCGCCCGACGCGCAACGTGGTGGAAACTGACCTGCAGATAGACGATGCCACCCTGAAGTACTTTAACCAGCTGCCGGGCTGGCAGACGTTCCGCTGGCCAGACGCCGCCAGCGATCATCCACAGGTGTCCCTGACGTACTCACCGGTCGCGGCATCGGGGAAAAGCGCCGACGCCTTCCAGAGCTATTTTCAGGCGGACGGCGGCTGGGCCTGGCTGCGTTTACTCGATAAGGCGCAGGTTGAACAGCTCGACAGCAGCCGCTATCGCCTGAGCTGGCAAACTGTCACCAGAGAGACGCTGAACGTGGTGTTACGCACCCAAAGCGGCGGTGGCCCGCTGGAACTGCTGACCCTGCGACGCTTTACGTTGCCAGCCCAAATATTTAACTCTCCGGGCATGGCCACGGACAATGCGGAGGACACAACGCGCCATGACGCCCAATAATTTGCAGCGACTAAGACGCGGCACCGCGCTGTTATTACTGCCCTTACTGATAAGCAGCTGCGGCCTGACGCAGCACGTGGGCAACGGCGCCTCTTCGGTCGCAGAGGCCCTGTTCTACCGTAAAATAGATACTCTGCACCTGAAGCTGACCTCCCGTGCCGCGCTCAACAGCAACGAAGGCGGCGAGGCGCTGCCGACGGTGGTGCGCGTTTATCAGCTCAAAGACCGTAAAACCTTTGATACGGCCAGCTACGCCGCCCTGCTCAGGCAGGACAACACCGTGCTGGCCGCTGACCTGCCCGACCGGCAGGTTGTCCAGGTGATGCCGGACGCAGAGGCGACGGTGGCCGTGCCGCTGCATGCCGACGCAAAGTTTGTCGCCGTGGTGGCCCTCTTTATGGCACCGGATGTCACAAACAACACCTGGCGGCTGGTTCTCGAACGCAATGACCTCGATGACAGTAAAGACCGGATCGTTGAGCTCAATGACAACCGGCTGCAGCTCAGGAAAAATCAGTAATGGAAGACAATTTCTTAAAATATTTTGACGGCGAAATGCGCTACCTGAAGGAAGCCGGGCTGGAGTTTGCGCAAGAATTCCCGGAACTGGGGCGGGCGTTAGGTCTGGACAGCAGTCCGGTTCCGCGCGATGACTCGGTGGAGCGGTTGTTTCAGGGCTTTTCGCTGATGATGGCGAAACTGCGGCAGAAGATTGATGACGATATTCCCGAGCTCACTGAGCCGCTGCTCTCGCACCTGCTGCCGGTGATCAACCGCACCCTCCCCTCCACGGCGATTGTCGAACTGACACCGGCGGCGCCGGAGCTGCACGTGCGTGAGGAAATATTGCCTGCTGAGAGCGATCTGTTAACCCGGCCGTCAGGCAACGCCCGTCAGCGTTGTATCTACCACACGACCCGTGACCTGCAGATGCATCCTTTTGCACTCGACAACGTTTCGTTATTCACCCTGCCCGAAGGCCAGCAGGCGCTGAAACTGCGCTTTACCCTGCCCGCCCTCACTGAAATCCGCCGCGCCGACTGGCAGAACATCAGCCTGTACCTCAACGGCGACCGCGTGCTGCAGTCGGCGCTGTATCTGGCTCTCAGCCGTCAGGTAAAGCGGGTGAACGTGCGGTTCTGGCAGGAATCGACAGAGCTGATGCAGGTAGACGTGCAGTTTTTGCCGCGCTGGCAGGCAGAAAACGACGCCTCAATCTGGCCGGAAAGCGACAGCCCGGCACTGTGCGGCGAGGTGCGCCCGTGGCTGGAGTATTTCACTTCCCCTGAGCGATATTTCTTTATCCAGCTGCGCGGACTGGAAAACCTGACCTTTCCGGCCAACACTACCTCCTTTGATATCGAGGTGACGCTCAGCGAACGCTGGCCGTACGATTTAGCCGTACCGCCGGACGCCATCCGCATGCACTGCGTGCCGGTGATTAACCTGTTCCGTCTGCTGGCCCAGCCGCTGTCCGTGACCACCGCGGTCAGTGATTACCGCCTGCGGCCACACCGGCTCAGCGACGGCAACACCGAAATCTACGCGGTTAATGAGGTCGCGGAAGTGACCGAAGACAACGCCGAATTCAGCTACGTGCCCTACAGCCAGTTTCGTCAGAAAGGCGGGATGCTGAAATACGCTAAAAACTGGCCCGACCGTTATTATCACACCCGCATGTACCGCGGAACGTCCGGGCTGAACGAGACCATTTTAATGCTCGGAGGCCGCACTCACGAGGCGCAGAACGGCCTGAAAATGCGCCTGAACATGACCTGTACTAATGGCGCCTGGCCGCGTATGGCGTTGCAGGAGAGCGTATTCGACGGTGAGACCGCCCTGGGTAATCTTGAGCTGAAGTGTGCCACCCGCACGCGTCCCTCCATGCCGCATTACCCGCCGACCGCTGAACTTTACCAGTGGCAGGTGCTGTCACTGCTGCATCCGCAGGCCATCGCCGGTCTGATGGAAACCGACACGCTGCGTCACGCGCTCAGCCTGCTGGACTGGACGCATGACCCGGACAATGCCCGACGCATTGCGGGCATTACGCAGGTGAGCTATACGCCGTCTCACTACCCCGCCGAAGGCTGGCACGGCGTGGCTATCCGCGTAACGCTTGATGAACATCAGTTCTGTGGCCAGGGCGATGCATTGCTGTTTTGCGAAATTCTGGAGCAGTTCTACACCCAGTACGCCGATGTCCGCCGGTTCATTCAGCTGACGGTGACGCTCAGTCAGTCCGGGATACAATGGGCATGGCCGGAACGCCGCCTGACGCGGGTGCTGTTCTGATGATGCCAGATGATTTTGATGACCATGCTAAAAAGAAAGAGAACGTCCTGAAGGAATTCTGGCGGGACAAGGACGGTAACGACCGGGTGCACGCCTTTAACTTCTACCGTTTCTGCCAGTTGCTGGAAAAACAGCTGACCGGGAGTAAACCGCCTGGCAGCACCTTCTCGCCGAAAAACGACGCGGTGCGTTTTCGCCCGCATCCCGGGATGGGATTCCCGGTCAGCGAACTTAAAGCCGTAGAAACGAGCGAAGAACGCCCTGATGCGCCGCCGACGGTACGCACCACCTTCATGGGACTGTACGGCGTGGACTCGCCGCTGCCGACCGGCTACATCGATGACATCGCTCAGCAGCGCGAAGGTCACGAGGCACTGGAAGCCTTTTTAGACATCTTTAACCACCGGATGATGATGCAGTTTTACCGAATCTGGAGAAAGTACAGCTACCCCGCCACCTTTGAGGACGGCGGTACCGACAAAACGTCACGCAGCCTGATGGCCCTGACCGGCATCACCGACAGCGGCGACGTGCCCGCCTCGCGTTTACTGGCATTGCTACAGCCGCTGGTCAGAACTACCCGCACGGCGGAAGGTATCACCAGCGTGATCCGCACGCAGGCACCGAATACGCAGGTCACCGTGAAACCGCACATAGTGACCCGGATGCTGGCAGGCAAACGGGCGAGATTCTCGTTTTCAGAGCAACAAAAGTTAGGCGATCATCTGGTTCTTGGCAGTCATACGGAGGACGCCAACTATTGCATCGGCGTGGAAATGTTTACCGAAGACGCGGCTGAGGCTAAAGGCTGGTTGCCAGGCGGCCAGCTGCGGGAAGACGTGTTTACCCTGCTGCGCGTGTACCTGGGGTGTGATTACGACGCCAGCCTGACACTGACGATTCCGATGAAGCTCGCACCGCTGCCACGCCTGGGTGACCCTATGCTGATGGCGGGGTATAACGTGGTGATGGGGTTACGGGAAGATAATCTGGATGACATGCCGGAGCAGGTGATAATGAAACTGGGTAGGATCAGGGCTAAGAGATAAAAAGGCCGCTGCATCACTGCCGCTATAGTGGCCTTTCCTCCTTCCTACAGCATCACTTTCGCCGCCATTTCACGGCTGTAGTCGCGGCTGGCGTCGACCAGCACGCGGGTGTAATCATCCGTAATATCGCCGCGCAGCAGGGCATCGGTTTCCAGTGTTTCGAGGATTTTGCCGTATTTCATCACCGCGACGCGCTGGCAGAGATGGGCGATCACACCCAAATCGTGCGTGACCATCAGATAAGTCAGCCCTTCCTCTTTTTGAAGATCGAACAGCAAATTGAGGATTTCCGCCTGTACCGACACATCCAGTGCTGAGGTCGGTTCGTCGAGAAGTAACACGCGCGGTTTGAGGATCAGTGCCCGCGCAATCGCCACGCGCTGGCGCTGTCCGCCGGAAAGCTGATGCGGATAGCGGCTGCGGAATGCGCGGTTTAAACCGACTTTCTCCAGAATGGTATTAATGCGTTGATCACGCTGGTCGATACGGTGAATTTGCAACGGCTCTTCCAGAATATCGCCGATGGTGTGGCGCGGATGCAGCGAACCGTACGGATCCTGAAACACCATCTGCACCAGACGGCAGCGGTCGCGACCAATGCGGTGTTCGAGCTGCTGGCCATCGATTTCCAGCTCGCCCTTCCAGTGAGTAAACAACCCCGCCAGACATTTCAGCACCGTGGTTTTACCGGAACCGGATTCGCCCACCAGCCCGAAAATCTCGCCTTCACGCACGGCGATATTCACATCCGTCAGCACCTGCGTGGTTTTCGCGCCTTCGCCAAACGTCAGGTTCAGGTTACGCACGTCAATCATGGTTTTAGCTGTCATGTCGGCTCCTTAGTCTGTCAGCCAGCTGGCCTGCCGTTGCATTACCGGCAGCGGATAACGACGGTTATCCATGTCCGGCAGCGCGTTCAGCAGGCCACGCGTGTACGGGTGCTGCGCGTTATCGAGATCAGTGGCGGCGATGGATTCCACGATGCGTCCGGCGTACATCACCAGCACACGGTCGCAGAAACTGCGCACCAGATTGATGTCGTGACTGATAAATATCAGTCCCAGACCGCGCGTTTTCACCAGGTCGTCGAGCAGCGCCAGCACCTGTAAACGCACGGACACATCCAGCGCCGAGGTCGGTTCATCGGCGATCACCATTTCGGGGTCGGTGATCAGCATCATTGCAATCATGATGCGCTGTCCCTGCCCGCCGGATATCTCATGCGGGTACAGGCCGTACACCCGTTCCGGATCCCGGATGCGCACCACGTCGAGCATGTTCAGCACTTTGCGTTTGGCATCCTGATACGAACATTTGTGGTGCGACCGCCACGCTTCGGCGATTTGATCGCCCACGCACAGCACCGGATTCAGTGAGTATTTTGGGTCCTGCATAATCATCGAAATCCGTTTGCCGCGTACCTGACGCATCTGCTTCGGGCTGGCGCGCAGCAGATCGACATCGGCGAACTGCATTTTGCTGGCGGTGATCTGCGCTTTTAAGGGATGCAGATGCAACAGCGCACGACCGACGGTGGATTTACCCGAGCCGGATTCGCCGACAATCGCCAGTTTTTCGCGTCCGAGCTGGAAAGACACGCCGCGTACCGCCTGCGTCACCTGACGGCCATTCACAAAGCTGACGTGCAAATCCTGCACATCGAGTAACGCCGGAGCGTCAGTCATTTCGGGGATCGAGGATGTCACGAAGGCCATCTCCTAAAAAGTTGAACGCCAGGCTGTTAATCAGGATCGCCAGACCGGGAATGGTCGCCACCCACCAGCACTCCATCATGTACGTACGGCCACTGGAAATCATCGCGCCCCACTCCGGATCCGGCGGCTGTGCGCCAAGCCCGAGAAAGCCCAGACCGGCGGCAGTCAGAATGATACCGGCCATATTCATGGTGATACGGATGATCACCGACGGCAGGCACAGCGGCACAATGTGACGCCACAAAACCCGCAGCGGACTCGCGCCCTGCAACCGCACCGCCGAGATAAAATCAGCCTGTCGCAGCGAGAGCGTTTCGGCACGTGCCAGACGCGCAATCGGCGGCCACGCGGTGAGCGTAATGGCGATCACCACATGTTCCAGGCCGGGACCCAGCGCGGCGACAAACGCCAGCGCCAGCACCAGACTCGGGAAAGAGATGAAAATATCGGTGACGCGCATCAGCACCATGTCCGTTTTGCCGCCGAAATACCCGGCGGTGACGCCGAGCAGTAAGCCGAGCGGCCCGACGGTGACCGACACCAGCAGCACGATATACAAAGTGATGCGCGAGCCATACACCAGACGGCTGAAGATATCGCGGCCAAACTCGTCGGTGCCGAACCAGTGCGCCGCCGACGGCGGGCTGAGCGCGTTGTTTAAATCCTGCACCAGCGGATGAAACGGCGCGATCCATGGCGCAAAAATCGCCACAATCATCAGCACCAGAACTATCGCGCCGCCGATGGCCGTCAGCGGATTACAGGCCATCTGCCACAGAAAATGGCCCACGCGGCCAAACGCCCTTTTCACGCGCTGACGTTTTTCATCGCCTGCGCTGAGCGTGACGGAATCGAGGGAAATCGTCATACTTTTGTCCTCGGGTCAAAGACCTGATAAAGCAGGTCAGAGAGCAAATTCAGCACCACGAAAATCATCCCCACCACCAGCACACAGCCCATCACCGCGTTCATGTCGCCCAGCATGAGGCTGCTGGTGAGATACGAACCAAAGCCCGGCCACGAAAACACGGTTTCTATCAGCACCGCGCCTTCCAGCAGTGAGCCGTACGCCAGCGCCACCACGGTCAGCAACTGAACCAGGATGTTGCGGAAGGCGTGATTCCACAGCACATGCCATTCGCTTAGCCCTTTGACGCGGGCAGTGATAATGAATTCCTGTGAAAGTTGCGCCAGCATAAAGCTGCGGGTCATACGGCTGATGTAGGCCAGCGAATGAAAGCCGAGCAACGACGCAGGCAGGATCAGGTGATTTAGCGCGTTGCGGAACACTTCCCAGTTTCCGGCGATCAGCGCGTCGATCAGCATAAATCCGCTGTGGCGCGTAACCTGTCCGTCAAGGCTGAAATCTACCCGACCGGCACCGCCGACCCAGCCGAGCCAGGCGTAAAACACCAGTAAGCCCATCATGCCGACCCAGAATATCGGCGTGGAATATCCGGCCAGACTGATGATACGCACTACGTAATCCGCAATACTGTTGCGTTTTGCCGCCGCCAGCACACCTAACGGTATACCGACGCCTGCGCCGAGAATGATCGCCAGCGTCGCCAGTTCCATGGTGGCCGGGAACACGCGCAGAATGTCCTGCGTCACCGGTTTGCCGGTCAGCAGCGCGTTGCCTAAATCGCCGTGCGCCAGCCCGGAAAGGTAGATGCCGAACTGCGTCCACAACGGTTTATCAAAACCGAGCTGGTGGTAAACCTGTTCATAGGTGCTGTGGTCGGCGTCCGGTCCGACAATCGCCAGCACCGGATCCACCGGCATCACGCGGCCAATAAAAAACGTCAGCAACAGCAAGCCAAAGAGTGTGACCGCCACCTGCACCAGCCGTTTGCCGATACGTCCGGCGGGGAATGACATCCGCGCCGTTTGCTTTGAAGCGGGAGCCGGAATTTGCATGGTCATAACCCTTTACCTCCGGTTGGCTGGACGTCAGCAGGTTCGTCTTTCCGGACGTCGCGCAGGAACGTGGTCGCAGAAGGATGCGG
Organism: Rahnella sp. AN3-3W3; assembly: GCF_003263545.1. Taxonomy (NCBI): domain Bacteria; kingdom Pseudomonadati; phylum Pseudomonadota; class Gammaproteobacteria; order Enterobacterales; family Yersiniaceae; genus Rahnella; species Rahnella sp. AN3-3W3. The sequence continues at coordinate 49,885 of NZ_JYDG01000011.1, read as the reverse complement.
CAGGTAATTTTTGACGTCCCTGCGCACCACAATGGAATCAACCATTTGCGAGAGCGGCACCAGCGCCGGGATCAGCGCGTCATAGCGTTCCTGAATGGCGAAGTAATCCTGTTTTTGTTTCTCCGGGTCACGTTCGAGCAGCGCCTGATCGATATCCATGTTCAGCTGTTTATCGTAAAAACCGGTGCGCCAGCCCTGAAAGTTGGTCAGCCGCGCCGCGTCATTGTTATCCGGGTTATAAACCAGCGCACGCAGGCTGGAATGCGGATGCGGTTCCACGCCGCTGCCGCCGCGCCCGACCAGCATGTCGAACTTACGTTCACGCATCGCGCCGTAAATCTGGTTACCGGTGCCGGTGACAATTTTGGCGCGAATGCCTGCCTGCATCAGCGTGGACTGCACAGCAATGGCGATATTGAGGAATGGCTGATCGGCCAGCACCCGCAGCGTGGTATCAAAACCGTCGGGATATCCGGCTTCCGCCAGCAGGGTTTTCGCACGTGGGATATCCAGCTGGTAACCCGGATCCGGCAGCGTGGCAGGCATCCCGACCTGTATCGGCCGCTGATGCACAATGCCGTAACCGTTCATTAGCGCCTTGCCGATGCCCTGATAATCAATCAGATAGCGCACCGCTTCGCGTACTTTCGGGTTAGCAAAATGCGGCTCTTTCATGCTCATCGCCACGTAATAAATGGTGCCTTTTTTTACCTGATCGACCTGCATCGCCGGGTCGTGACTGAGCGCGGTAACATCCGATACAGCCATGTTATTGGCAATATCCAGATCGCCTTTTTCAATCATCAGGCGCAACGTCTGCGATTCCTGAAAATGGCGGAAGACTACGCGCGAAAGCTTAGGTTCACCGCGCCAGTACTGCGGATTACGGCTCATGTTCAGCACGTCTTTCGCCTGCCAGTTATCGAGGCGAAACGGCCCGGAACCGGCTTCGTTGGTGGTCAGCCAGCGGTTACCCCAGTCGCCATTCACTTCATGCGCCTGCACAGTTTTGCTGTCCAGCGCTACCACGCTGCCGAGCGCCGCCAGTGAGTAAATCACCAGTTTCGGGTCATTGGGTTTAGGTAACTGAATTTCGACGATACCGGGAGACGGCGAACGCACCATCTCATCGACATTCTTTTTGCTGAAACCGTAGGATTTCCACACCGAGGCCTGTGCCAGATTGAGGTGCAGAATGCGGCGCATCGACCACACAACATCGTCCGCGGTGACCGGATTGCCGGAGTGGAATTTCACGCCGTCGCGCAGATGAAACGTGATGAGATTACGGGCGTCATTGACCTCCCACGAGGTCGCCAGCGCCGGGCGCACGTTGGTGAGTTGTTGCGGATCAAGCTCAATCAGCGGATCGTAAAGATTGACCACGATGCCGACAATATCATTGCCGGTCATCGCTGCCGGATCGAGCGTTAACAGGTTATTCATGTTCATGCCGATGATCAGCTGGTCGGGCGGCGTTTTCGCCTGCGCCGTCCAGCCACCGGTCATCAGCAGGAGCGCGAAAATCCACGCGCCCCACGTTTTGCCAGAGTTCATGATGTACCTTCCGGGTAGAGTCAGAGGTTTATTATTTTTTTCTGCCCGCAGGTCAGTCGCGACTGACGGTATGGGTTTCTATGTAATCAAAATTGATGTCCTCACCCAGGCCTGGCGGTCAGAAAGATGCACAAAACCGTGCTCATCCATCGGGTCAACGATGCTGTTCAGATACGCAGCGGGTTCGTCGTATTCGAGGAACGGATGCAGCAGACCGCGCTCGTACCAGCGGCAGTTGCGGATAGCCCCTACCACCGCCAGACTCGCCGCGCCGTTGCCGTGGACTTCACAATCCATGCCAAAGGCTTCTGCCAGACTGGCGACTTTCATACACGGCGAGATACCACCGACGCCGTTAGCACCTGCACGTAAAATGTCGCAGGCTCCGGCTTTCACCCAGTCCGCGCGGCTGTGATGCTTACCGCCGAGACTTTCCGGTCCGATCACGTCAATCGACAGGTTTTCCGCCAGCCATGCGTAGGACGCCATGCTCTCTTCTTCCATCGGTTCTTCGAACCACGCAAAGTTGAGTTTTTCCAGCGCCTTACCAATGGTCAGCGCCTGACTGCGGCTGTACCAGTGATAGCCGTCAAGCATCAGTTCGATGTCCGGCCCGACGGCTTCACGCACGGCGGCGCAGGCTTTGATGTCCATTTTCGGATCCGGTGCAAACGCCACCGGCGGCATCCAGGTGTGCAGTTTGATAGCCTGATAACCGCGCGCGACCAGTTTTTCGGCAAACTGGCCGAACTCGTCAGGTGTCGATAATCCGCCTTTCAGCTCATCGCCGCACATGGTGCTGCCGTACGCCGGTACTTTCTCGCGGAATCCGCCCAATAATTTGTGCACCGGCATGTTCAGTTTGCGGCCAATCAGATCCCACAATGCCTGTTCGACAAACGACAGGGCCCTTTCGGTCAGCTGATGCGCACTGCCGCGCTGCCAGTGCACCAGATCCTGCCAGAGACGTTCACGGTCGAACGGATTCTGACCGATCAGTACTTTTCTGAAAAAAGCATTCACTACGTGCGGACGCACAACTTCCGGCGGTGCAAACGAATAGCCGCAATCGCCTTCATCAGTGGTGATGGTTAACATCGCCATTTTCGCCTGACTTTCTTCACCCGGATGCGAATGACCCGCGCTGTCAGAAACGCGACGGGTCGGATAAGTAAAAACAGAGACTTCAACGGAACTTATTTTCACAGCGATACCTGCCATTACTGAGTGAGTTAACGCCCTTCAGGGCGCGCCGCAATTGCGTGTTCATTCAGCAATGTGAGCGCACTCACACTTCCTTAAAACCGCAATCCAACAATAATAAAATAGCGTTTCAATAATGAACTTAGCCAGTTTGTGATCCCTTTTCCACAGCTAAAAGCCGAAAATTTCCGGGTTTGTTTGGGCATCTGCACGGATGAATGTGAGCATTTTCACGAAAGAGAGGCGAACTGTGATCTGTACAGGAAATAGACGGAGTGAGTGCAGGGAGATATCCAGCCTTTGTTTGTGATGAAAAAAGTTGTGATCAGAAAAGTGGGCACAGGAAAGCCATTCCGTTAGGCTAGCGGTATTGAAAGTATTTGGTGATCAGCCGGAGTAGAAAATGTTGCGTGTTATTGATACGGAAACCTGCGGATTGCAGGGTGGCGTGGTGGAAGTGGCCTCCGTCGATATTGAGAACGGGAAAATCGTTAATCCGATGAGTGATCTGGTGCGCCCGGATCGTCCGATCAGCCATCAGGCGATGGCCATTCATAAAATCACCGAAGCAATGGTTGCCGATAAACCGTGGATTGAGGAGATCATTCCGCGCTATCACGGCAGTCAATATTATGTGGCGCACAACGCCAGTTTTGACCAGCGTATGCTGCCAGAAATGCCGGGCGAATGGATTTGCACAGTGAAACTTTCCCGTCGTTTATGGCCGGGGATCAAGTACAGCAATATGGCACTCTACAAATCTCTCAAGCTGCAAGTTGCCACGCCTGCGGACTTGCATCATCACCGTGCGCTGTTTGACTGCTATATTACTGCCGCGCTGCTGATCCGCATCATGGATGAATCAGGCTGGACGCCCGAAGAAATGGTGACCATTACCGGACGCCCGGCCCTGGTCAGCACCATGATGTTCGGGAAATATCGCGGCCGGAAAATTGCAGAAATCGCCGAGGATGATCCGGGGTATTTGCGCTGGATGCTTAATAACATCAAAGAATTAACGCCCGATTTGCGGATGACGCTCAGACATTATCTCGACGCAGAGTAAGGGACTGAATGTGAGTTAATCCGGGATTTTATTCCTGCAAATACTCAGCACCAGTTGTCGCAACCAGCGGTGCGCCGGATCGACTTCTGAACGCGGATGCCACATCTGAGAGATAGTGATTTCGCGGGTGATCACCGGCAGTTCAAACGCATGTAACCGGTCTGGCTCAGCAATCAGAAATGAAGCGGGGATCAGCGCCACCAGATCGGAGTTTTGTGCAATCGCCAGCGCGGCAGAAAACCCCGGCACGACGGCGGCGATTTTCCGTTTCAATCCGACTTCCGCCAGCGCGTCATCGACAGGTCCATAGGTGCTGTTGCGGCGCGAAACGACAACATGTCCGAAAGACACATACTCGTTCGCGGTAATCATTTTCTCACCTGCCAGCGGATGCCCTTTTCTCACCACGCCCATAAACCTGTCGCGGAACAACGTCTGTAAACGAATTTCCGGCCCCATTTCGCCTAAAACGCCAATCTCAAGATCGACCCGCCCTTCACGCAATGCATTCGAGGTTTTTTCCGGTTTTGGCATAAATCTCAAACACACAGAAGGGGCGACCTGCGCCGCCGCGGCAATCATCGCTGCGCCGAAGGCCACCACAAAACCATCATTGGATCGGATCAGGAAAGTGCGCTCAAGTCTGGCGACATTGAAATCTGCCGACGAAGGCCGCAACAGCGCGCGGGCTTCAAAACTGGCATTACGGGCACGCTGGCGGATTTCTTCGGCGTAAGGCGTCAGCACCATATTTCGTCCGGCACGCACCAGCAGCGGATCGCCGGTACTTTCGCGCAGGCGACCCAGCGTACGGCTCATGGCAGAGGCGCTTAATCCCAGACGTCGGGCAGCAGCGGCTACACTTGCTTCAGCCAGCAGCACATCAAGTGCAATAAGTAAGTTCAGATCGGGTTCAGTCATCTGCACAGAGTAACGCAACAGCAATAATGAGAGAAGGCGTTTGGTGCAGGTATTAAGTGCAGATGCTGCGCCTTCCGCACTATATCACCTGCCGGTATAGTTACCTGACTCAATATCAATAAGGCGAATGCGTTATGGAATTATTTTCCGACAAACCAGGCGATGAAGGATTACCGGGCCATGAACGGGGACTGGCAATGGCCGCCGTGATGATCATGGCGACGATGGCAGTGTTCGACGGCTCGATGGTTAACATTGCCCTGCCGCAAATCGCGCAGGCACTGGACATTTCTGCGGGCGCAGCCGTATGGGTGTCGAACGGGTATCTGCTTTCAGCATCCATGACGCTGGCGATATTTGCCGCGCTCGCCAGCCACATCGGCTTTCGTCGGCTGTTTGCCGCCGGATTGACGGTCTTTACCCTCGCCTCTTTGGGTTGTGCGCTGTCGTCATCCCTCGACATGCTGATTATCATGCGTGTGCTTCAGGGTATCGGTGCGGCGGCCACGCTCAGTATCGGCCCGGCGATTTTGCGCTCGGTGTTCCCCAACCGTTTACTCGGGCGAATACTGGGGCTTAACGCCCTGATGATCGCCACCAGCACCGCCGTCGCACCGGTGCTGGGCGGGACAATACTTTCGGCGATGAGCTGGCAGTGGCTGTTCGCCATTAATATTCCGCTCGGTATTGTTGCTGTGATTATTACGCTGCGCGTGGTGCCCTCCAATCCGGCTGGCACGCGTCAGCCATTTGATACGGCGGGCGCAATTCTGTCGGCGGTGGCGCTGGGCGCGCTGATTATGGCCGCCGAATCCTTCGCGCATCCGGGCAGTGACGAACTGGCGACAGCCTTAACGTATGGCCTGACAGCAGTGATCGCAGGCGCGGCCTTTGTCTGGCGTCAGCGTCGTGCACCAAAACCACTGCTGCCGCTTGTCATGTTTGCTTCCAGCCGGTTCACGCTGGCGGCGTTCACTTCGCTGGCCTCTTTTGTCAGTCAGGGCATCACTTTTGTCGCGCTGCCATTTCTCTTCCAGAGTGTTTACGGTTACAGCGCGTTTGTTTCAGCACTGCTTTTCACGCCGTGGCCGCTGGGGATTATTCTCGCCGCTCCGCATGCCGGACGCCTTGCTGACCGCTATCCGGCAGCGATCATTTCGACCGCAGGATTGTGCGTTTTCGCGCTGGGTTTATTGCTGCTGGCAAAACTGCCGCCACACCCGCAGATGTGGGATATCGGTCTGCGAAGCTTTATCTGCGGCCTGGGCTTCGGCTGCTTCCAGAGCCCGAATAACCGTGAAATGCTCTCCAGCGCCTCACGGGAAAACAGCGGTTATGCCTCCGGTGTGCTGGCGATCATGCGTACCTTCGGTCAGTGTCTGGGAACGGCCTGTGTCGGCATTATCCTGACCATTTATTCGGCCAGCACTGTGTTACAGGAAGCGCAAGCGGTGAAGGTCAGTTTGTGGGTGGCGGTGATTGCTACGGTGCTGGCGATGCTGATCAGTCTGAGCCGCTTGCGAAACCCTTCCACTCACCTGCAAAATGGCTAAAACTTACACATGCTGATCAAGGATAAATTCTATGCTGGAACTGAGACCCAACTGCGAGTGCTGCAACACCGATCTGCCCCCGGCTGCTGACGCCAGAATTTGTTCGTTTGAATGTACATTCTGCGTGCCCTGTGCAGAAAACAAACTTGGCGAAATTTGCCCTAACTGCGGCGGCGAATTGGTGGCCCGCCCGCGCAGACCGGCGAATAAACTGGCAAACAATCCGGCCTCCACCACCCGGGTGTTTAAGCCACAGGGTTGTGCTTCTTAGTAATGGCTGAATGAAATCTGGATCATCATTATAAATAAAGGATTTTTATGCCCCGCTATTTTTCTCTGGTTTCTTCATCTGCACTCATTGGTTCGGTTTTTATGCTCACCGGATGTCCGCCTCCGCCTGATTTAACGCAGTGGCAGCGCCCCGGCAGCAACATAGATGATGCGCGTGTTGCGATGGGGCAATGCGGCGTCCCGCTTCCGGGGCCGGAACCTTCTTTTACCGATAATGAATCGGTGCTGTATTACCAGTGCATGGAGGGGAAAGGATTTACCTATAAGGGGGGGTTTCACATTTGCGATTACTACAAAAACACCCCTGCCTGCATCGAGAAACAACAGGGTCACCCGCTCAGTCAGCGACAGCTCGAAGCACTGCCTTTTGTCGCTGATGAGGGTTTTCATCCGATCAAACCGGATTCAGGCCGGAATGAATACCAGCTCATCAGCTGGCGTAAAGCGGGTGCCTCACGGCATTTTTCGCACGCAGCTGAGAATGACAAGCTCGCGTTACAGGTGATGTATGAATGCGGATATCCGAAACCGCTAGGCTCGGTTCCTTACGTTCCGACCGTCCTGAAAGCCGCCAAAGTTCAGCAATGTATGCTCGATAATGGTTTTGAACCGAAACATAAACTCATGCTGGTTTGCCGCAACTATCCGCAAGTGACTGGTTGCAAGAAATAGCAGCCACTGCTGAAAAAATCCCATAAAAAAGGCCGCTTGCGCGGCCTTTCAGATTTCAGAGCTTATGACGGCTAATTATTTAGCGTGAGCGTCTGGCAGTGCGTAAGCGATGATGTAATCGCCCAGTTTGGTGCCGAACGAACCGTGACCGCCTGCTGCGATAACAACGTATTGTTTACCGTTCACAGAATAAGTCATCGGCGTCGCCTGGCCGCCTGCTGGCAGACGTGCTTCCCACAATTTGTCACCGTTGCTCATATCGAACGCGCGCAGGTAGTTATCTGCGGTCGCGGCGATGAAGAACACGTTACCGGCGGTAGAAATCGGTGCGCCAAGCATTGGCATACCCATTTTGAACGGCAGCGGTAATGGTGAGCTGTCGCGCACGGTACCGATACGTTTTTTCCACACGATATCGTTGGTTTTCAGGTCAACGCCTGAGATGTAACCCCATGAAGGCTGTTTACAAGGGAAGCCCAGCGGAGACAGGAACGGATTCAGCGTCACGCCAAATGGCACGCCGTACTGTGGCTGAATGCCCGTCTCAGTACCGGAACCGCCTTTATCGTTCTCGTCTGGCTCCATCGGGTTGCCAGGACCACGTGGGATCAGTTTAGACACGAATGGCAGAGCAATCGGGTTAGCGATAGCCACCTGACGATCGGTATCAACAGAAATACCACCCCACTCGAACATGCCGAGGTTACCCGGGAACACCAGAGTGCCCTGCTCGGATGGCGGTGTGAAGGTGCCTTCATAACGCAGTTTGTGGAAGATCACACGACACATCAGCTGGTCATAGATCGTTGCGCCCCACATGTCTTTACCGGTCAGTTTGGCTTCCGGACGGAAAGTCAGTTCGGAGAATGGCTGAGTCGGAGAAACGTGGTCGCCTTTCGCTGCGCCTTGCGGAACAGGTTTTTCAGGCGCATCAACAATCAGCTTACCGTCACGGCGGTCCAGCACGAAGATGTTACCGGTTTTGGTCGGAACATAAATCGCAGGAACTTTGTTGCCGCTCTTGTCAGTGATATCAGCTAAGGTTGGCTGCGCCGGAACGTCCATATCCCACAGGTCGTGGTGAACAGTCTGGTAGAACCAGGCCAGTTTACCGGTGGTTGCGTTAAGCGCCAGCAAGCCGCTCGCGTAACGTTCCATTTCCGGAGTACGGTTGCCGCCCCAGATATCTGGTGTCGCTACGCCGATTGGCAGGTAAACCAGATCCAGCTTGTCATCATAAGCCGCTGGTGCCCATGAGTTCGGGGAGTTCGGTGTGAAATGCTGACCATCCGCAGGGATTTTGTTTGGTTCAGCAGCACCCGGATCGAATGCCCACAGCAGTTTACCGGTCTCAACATCAAAGCCACGGATAACGCCGGAAGGCTCGCGGTTTGAGTAGTTATCAGTAACCGCACCCGCCACGATGATCACAGATTTAGTGATGATTGGCGGTGACGTTGGCTCGTAGTGACCCGGGGTTGCGTAAGGCATGTTGCCTTGCAGGTTCAGCTCACCATTGTTACCGAATGCCGGGCAACGTGCGCCGGTTTCAGCGTCCAGTGCGAACAGACGGCCATCATTAACAGGCAGAATGATACGACGTGAACAGACAGCAGGCGCCGCGCCCTTAGCAGCATCACCTTGTGCCGCAGGCGTAGTCTCATGATAAGACACACCGCGACAGGTCACGTGCTGGAAGGTCGGGTTAGAATTGAGCTGCGGATCGAATTTCCACTTCTCTTTACCGGTCGCGGCATCCAGAGCAAACAGCTTCTGGTGTGGCGTACACAGGTAAAGCATGTCGCCGATCTTAATTGGCGTCACTTCGTCAGTGATTTCGCCCGGATCGTTCGGAGTCTTCAGATCACCGGTACGGAAAGTCCATGCCACGTCGAGTTTGCTGACGTTTTTATCGTTGATCTGGTTCAGTGGCGAGTAACGGGTACCGCCCTGAGTACGGCCATAGGCCGGCCAGTCACTGGCAGGAACGCCGGAATCAGTCGCTGCAGGTGCAGCATCGGCAGCTTTGATGGTGCCGTTGATTTCCTGCGGATCGTTGAAGACGGAGTACGCCAGCACAATCACGGTGAACAGCAGGGAAACGGCCAGTGCGCCACGGGCGAAGGCATTTTTCGCCAGCATCTGGTTATAAACGACTGGCAGCAGGATCCACAGGCCCAGGAAGAAGGTGACGTCTAAACGCGGCGTCAGTGCCCAGAAGTCTGTGCCCACTTCCCACACAGCCCACACCGTGGTGCCGAACAGGAAGATGGCGTACAGCAACAATGCAGAAGAGCGACGGCGATACAGCAACCACGCGGTAACCAGCGAGATAACACCGGCAATAATGTAATAAAGAGAACCACCTAATTTTGCCAGCCAGATACCGCCGACAAGAAGATAAATCCCGCTTAACGCGGCGAACAAAGCGGTAATTATGACGACGATGCGTGATAACGAGGCTTTCGTTTCCATAGTTGATGACCTTACTGATTTTTATAATCGTCGATTCAGTGTGACCCGAATCTTCAAGAACATCCGGTTCTCACCGGGTGTCATTCCTTGCATGTGCCGCCCTGCTTGACTCAGTGCAGGCGCCGGGCAACACCGCGTGGTTCCTTGTTCTTACTGACTAAAAACGCTTACTTTATGAAATCTATTCGAAACTATAAGAAAGCGTAGCGCCGCCACCGTAGTTTCTGCCAGGTGCCGGTTCGAAATAGCGACCGTTACCTTCATTGACGATGACAGAACCGACGTAATTTCTGTCGAACAGATTGTCGACGCGGGTAAACAGGTCGAGCGTCACTTTGTTCCAGTTGAAGCGATAACCCGCATTCACGCTGGCGACGGTATAAGCCGGTGCCTGTTCACTGTTTTCGTCATTCACTTCGATGTCACTCATGTAGCGCACATCAGCGCCAGCATGCCAGCCATCAACCGGTGCCCACTCCAGAGAAGCGTAGCCCATGTTGCGTGCGATACCCGGCAGACGGTTGCCCGCTGGCGTGCAATCCCCGGCGCCGCAGGTCTCATTGCGGAAGGTGGCATCGAGTAAAGTCCAGGCCATTTTGACGCGCCAGTTTTCTTCAATCTGCTGATCTAACGACAGTTCCAGTCCGCGACGACGGGTCTTACCGGCGTTGGTATAACTCGAACGTCCGCCGACACTTTCTGCAACAATTAACTCGTCGTCGGTATCAGTCTGGAAGACCGCGGCGGTAACTAAACCATTGCCGACGCGCCATTTGCTGCCCAGTTCAACCGTGTTGCTGGTCGAAGGTTCCAGCCCCAGGTTCAGGCCAGACTTGCCGTCAGTGCGGTAAGAAAGCTCATTAATGGTTGGCGTTTCGAAACCGCGACCGGCAGTGATATAGGTGTTCAGCGCCGGCGTCACCGCATAATTCAGTGAAGCCATTGGCAGCAGCTTGTGATAACGACGCGAACCGCTGTCATCCGGATTACTGCCGGTAATGTAGTAATCCTGTGAGTCAAAACTCACGGTGCTGTAGCGCGCACCGGCATCCAGCGTCCAGCGCGACGTCAGGTTCCACGTGGTTTGCAGATAGGGATCGAGGTTCCACATCACGTTCTTTTCATTGCGACGTTCGTCGCCTTTCACGCCCAGATCGCCTTCATCATTGAAGTTTTCATAACCAAAGCGGCGTTCGGTCATGGTTTCATAATCCAGACCGCCGGTAACGGAGAACGGCACAGAACCTATCTGATCGTCATGTTTCCAGCGGGTATCCACGCCGGAGTATTTACGTTCCAGAACGATCACCCCGCCTGCGTTCAGCGGATTCTTCTGCGATGCCGCCGGAATGGTCTGGTATTGCGTGGTGTGGCGCTCGCCGTGATAGGTCATCAGGCTGAACTCATCGTTCTCGCCCATCTGACGCTGATAACGCAGGCCAACCTGAGTCTGATCCAGCGATTTGCGCGCATTGTATTGATCGGCGCGTTTCGCCTGCGTCGGGTCATCGTGCCATTCGGATTCAGTCAGACCACCCGGATCGTTCGCATCGACAGAGACGCTGTTAAACATCAGCGTCAGGGTGCTGGCATCGTCAATGCGCACACCCAGTTTGCCGTTACCGAGGTTTTTCTGCGTACCGCTGTGGTCGCGGTAGCCGTCAGTGGTGAAACGCGAGCCGGAAATCAGGTAATTCACATCACCCGCATGCGTGCCGTCGCCGGTCGCACCGCTGGCTTTTACGCTGTTACGAAACGAGCCGTAACTGCCAAAATAAGTGCCTGCTTCCAGTTTTGCAGGCTGAGAACCGGTCTGGGTATCCACGTTCACCACGCCGCCGGAAGCATTGCCGTACAGCGCCGAGAACGGTCCGCGCAATACTTCCACGCGTTCTACCGAGTTCAGATCGATATTGGAGGTCTGGCCCTGCCCGTCCGGCATCGTGGCCGGAATACCATCAACGTAAATACGCACACCGCGCACGCCGTACATCGAACGGCTGCCGAAGCCACGCACGGAAAGTTGGAGATCCTGCGCGTAATTCTGGCGGTTCTGCACCTGTAAACCCGGAACGCTGCCGAGGCTTTCTGACAGGTTGACCTGCGCTTTGCTGTTTCTGAAATCGTCGCCATCCACCACGCTGACCGCTGCGGGGGTGTCCAGTTCTGACAGACCGCCGCTGATTTCGCGTTTAATGATCATCAGGGAAGAAGAGTCTGATGAATCGTCCGTATCGCCCTTAGAGGCGTCGGTCGCTGACTGCGCGTAACTGACTGAAACCGGGTTCAAAAATGACAAGAACGTGATGATAAAAGCAGAGGTTTTGGCGTTCACTTTATGAGTTCTTTTGTTTTGTGTTAAAAGGCTGGGTCAAAAACAAGACACATCTCTCAATTTTAGACATTAGAAGTAGACATAAATCGACCGTTCTGATTGAGAGCCGTAAGGGGGCTCACTATAGATTTTTTCTTCCTGTTAGTACATACGCAACTTTACAAATATAACTTTTTAACAAAATACCGCACGCAGTGTGCATCATGATGCGATTTCTCAATTAAATCCCCGCGTAAACTTCGTGGATTAATTGGCCTGATACCATTTTGAAGGCCGGACAAAATAAAACACCGCTTTCATTTGAAAATTCACCGGATAAATCGACACGTATAATAAGCCGGTGAATGGTAACGGTTACATTTTAGTTAATGCACTGATAATAAACACATAAAATAAAACCACAACATGCTCATTTCGTGTATTAATCATGCACTGCTTACGGTTGAGTAATTTGCCTTTCATCTTTCGAAACTGCACAGGCCGAATCAAAGTCAGAATAAATATAGACCACTATTCTAAGACAAGAGAATATTCTCTGACGTTTTTTCACCCAATTGGTTCCGGGTAATGAAACCTCCCCTTCTTTACATAAGATATAAAATCAAAATCCATTCCACTGTTTAAAATATCCACAACCCGCTCAGGGAAAACGCTTCCATGACCTTAGCCGCCCTGCCCTGATGACGTTTTTGTCATCAGCACGTCACTTCTCTGTCAGACCGTCAGGCTCACAGTGGCCTCACAGACTGATGTTCATTCCGGTTTAAAACGAATAGAGGAAGTGCCACGCGTTTACGTTTCGCTTCAACATTGTTGGCCGCCACGGCGGCGTTGGGTTCACAGACAGCCGCTACGCCCGGCGAGTAAACGCAATCATCAGGGAAAGTGCGTAGACGACGCTGCCGAGAAAAGCAGCGGGGGCGAGATTATCGAACAGATGCCCCGGCTGGGCATCTGAGTACAGCACCAGCGCGACGACGGAAATCCCCATCATCGCGCCGGGAATGTGGATCCAGCGGGTTAAGCGTTGCTTTTGCGCTTTATAGGCAGCGAATTCCTGATTCGTGCGTTCCAGCGCCTGGCTCAGGCGTTCGCAATCTTCTTCGTTATCGCGAAAACGTTCTGCCAGACGGCTGTTTTCATTCTGAAGCTCAGCGAGCTGCTTTTTCAGTTTCGCCCTTTCGCTCTTCGTGTTTTGCGCTTCGTACTCTTCCAGTTTCAGGCTGGCACGCAGTTGCGTGACCTTACGGTTAGCCTCAGCCGTCAGTTCTTTCTGCTGTCCGAGCAGCGCGTAATTACCGTCCGCACGGCGGTTGGCAGCGTGACGTTTGTCTTCTTCCTCAACGATCTGGCCCTGTAGCTTGTCGCGGGCGGCGGCCATCGCCGCCATCTGACTGCCCATGTAAGCGACAAGATTTCTGGACTCTTCCAGCTCGGCGGAGGCAGAGTTTCCGGCAGTTTGCTGACGGGATCGCATCAGCGCCAGTTCGTCGGCGTGCTGCTTTTTCTGTATTTCAGACTGGCGCAGCAGTTCGCTGACCCGCGTGTTCAGACGGTACAGCTCGCCTTCAAGTCGCTGAACGTCTTCTTTATTGCCGCTGCTGGTTTGGTTGCGGGCAACGGCCAGTTCATGGGTCAGGCTGCGCACCTGCTTTTCCAGTGACGCCAGTTTTTCCAGCGTGACGGCGGTGTCTTTAAAAACGGTTTTGACTTTGGCTTTATCGCCTTCGGCACGGCTGAAACTGACGCCTCTGAGCGCGCTTTCCACTTCGCGGGCGATAGATGTTTTATCCATTGCCTTCATCCGGTTGCACGCGCTGGCCAGAAAAGTGGCCGCTTCATTGCTGTTACCGGTGCCAAAGGCTTGTTTGATAAGGCTCTGTATCACGCTCATGGTTGTCGCGCTCACCTGCAGTAAAAGTCAGGACACTCCCGTTGTGACCCCGTTTACTTATTGTATCAGATAGGATTTATTTTATTTACAGGAGTTATTTTAAGCGAAGTGAGTACAGCAGGATCCGTGGATTTTAGGACTTAAATCGCGATCACCCGCAGACTCTGCACCCCTTTTGCGCCGAGCATCAGCGCACTTTCGCTGTCGGCCATCGCGGCGGGCCCCGTCACCATCACCGTATAACGGGCATTGAAGGGTTGCGGCTGGCGATGTGCAAGATGCAGATGTTCAATGATCTGATTTACGTCGAGCAGCACCACCAGATTTTTCGCCATCGCGCTGAGGGAATTCACGCAAAGTTGCGGATCGCTGAGAAACACTGCACCGGTTTCAGCCACACCAAAGCAGGCGCGAACCACGCCGACATCCACATCTTTAAGCGCTGCCGCCTGCGTGCGGGCGCTGAAATCCACTTCCGCGATAATTTCCGGTGTGGCGGAACAAAACAGGGAATCCACCGGATACAACCCGCGCAGATAGGCGTTCAGCGTGGTGTAGCCATTCTGCGGCGTATGCAAAAACGTATCGTCCCAGACGCCGCCCATCAGGGTCAGCGCGCGGCCAAATTCTTCAGGCAGATTGGGAATTTCAGTCTGTGGCGGAAACAGCGTTTGCATGATTTTATGCTGACGAATGCCGGTGAGGAAATCGTTGCGACTCATGATATGTCCTTATAAGCCGGAGTCAGGTTGCCCCGCTCCGGCCGTTACTGCTGATTAGTGGAATTGCAAATACGCGACGTGCGTTTGCAGATATTCCTGCAAGCCGTGTTTGCCGTCTGCACCACCGACGCCTGATTTACGCCAGCCCGCGTGGAAGCCCTGCATCGCTTCAAAGTTTTCACGGTTGATGTACGTCTCACCGAATTTCAGTTGTTTCAGCGCTTTCATTGCGGTGTTGATGTTGCTGGTGTAAATCGACGACGTCAGGCCGTATTCACTGTCATTGGCCATCGCGATGGCTTCGTCCAGCGTTTTAAATGTCGCGACAGGCAACACCGGACCAAACACTTCTTCGTGCATGATCGGCATGTCCTGCTTCACATCCACCAGCACCGTTGGCTGATAGAAGAAGCCTTTGTCGCCGTGACGCTTGCCGCCCAGCAGCACTTTCGCGCCCTGTGAGACGGCTTTCGCCACCTTCTCTTCCACGCGCTGCAAGGCTGCACCGCTGATCAGCGGGCCCATATCCAGCTCTTTTTGTTCGGCAGTATTGCCAAACGTGACTTTTTTCATCGCTTCGCCGATGCGCGAAATGAATTCGTCGTACACGCCTTCCTGAACGTAAACACGTTCGGCGCAGTTACACACCTGCCCGGTATTGATGACGCGGGAGCTGACTATGGCTTTTACCGCCAGATCCAAATCGGCGTCATTCATCACGATAGCCGGGGCTTTACCGCCCAGTTCCAGCGAGACTTTCGTGACGTTCTGCGCTGCGGCGGTCATGGTGGCGATACCCGCCGCCACGCTGCCGGTCAGGCTGACCATGCCGACTTTCGGGTTGGCTGCCAGTTCCTGACCGACCGTCGGACCGTAACCGGTCACAATATTCAGCACGCCCTTTGGCAGACCAATTTTGTGGATGATTTCAGCAAAGATCACCGCGTTGTTCGGCGTGATTTCACTCGGTTTGATCACGATAGTATTACCGGTAATCAGCGCCGGTGCCGCCTTACGGGCAATCAGGAAGAACGGGAAGTTCCACGGCAAAATACCGGTGGTCACGCCGATAGCTTTTCGGAATACAAAGATGTTTTCGTTGGGACGGTCGCTCTGAATGATTTCGCCTTCGTAACGGCGCGCCCATTCCGCCATGTAATCGAGATAATCCGCGGTGAACAGCACTTCGGTTTGCGCCAGCCCGTAGGTTTTGCCACCTTCAGCAATAATGGTGTCAGTCAGTTTGGCTTCGCGCTCGCGGATACCGGCGGCGATTTTATGCAGCCATACGCCGCGTTCAACCGCAGGTAATGCTTCCCAGCCTGGTTGCGCAACTTCAGCGGCATCAATGGCTCTTCTGGCATCTTCTGCCGAGCCTTCAGGGATCTGCGAAATCACCTGTTCCGTTGCCGGATTCACAACGTCAATCCACTTACCGCCGGTGTTTTCAACGAATTCGCCGTTGATGTACATACGTTTCTGAACTGTGCTCATGTAAGGAGTCTCCAAGGTACGGATAGAGGTGATGAACGAGTTGTTAATAAAAAAGCTCTTTTTTGTGAAGTTTTAACAGCCTGTTCTATCCGTCTGGTTTTTACCTTTCCGTGATTGCCATTTAATTTTGAGAAATGGCAAAAATGTCATGGTCGGGTTGCCCGACATAACATTTCTGCAAATTGTGGTGATATCTACTGACGGACACTTCTTGGCGCATAGCCAAATTCGCGTTTGAACAATGTGGAGAAGTAATTGCTGTCGCAAAAACCGCAGTTGTGGGCGATCTCGGTAATCGGGCTGTCGCTGAAACGCAGCATATTGCGCGCATTAAGCAGGCGCAGACGGTTGAGATAATTGAGCGGCGTGCAGCCGGTTTGCTGTTTCATCTGCCGGTGCAAGGTGCGCAGCGACATCGAGAACTGCGCGGCCAGCTGCGGCCAGTCGATATCTTCGTCGTAATGTTCGTTCATCCAGTCCAGCAAATTATTCAGGTCACCGCCCTGCCCGCGATAACCCACGTCGCGGCTGCCTTTACGCAGCAATAGCAGGAGTTGCATAAAGTACAGCTCCTGCTGCGCCTGATTTTCCGGTGACAGGCTGAAGGGCTTACGCGCGAGCAGGTCAATCAGGGTTTTGGCCTGAGTTATCTGATTCGGACTGATGCGCCAGTGCGCCGGATAAATTCCGTCCACTTCCTGCGGTAACAAATCGCTGACGCCATTCAGGAAACGAAACGCATTCGGGCTGCGGTACAGCACGTTGGTCAGATGCAGATTGTCGGTATCTTCATAAAGATGGTGGTCGCTGTGACGGACAAAACAGACACTGCCGGCACTGAGGATCAGCGGCTGGTCGTTGAAAACGTGCGTGCCGGTACCCTGCTCGACCAGCACAATTTCATTGAAATCCTGATGATGATGTTCGGGAAACGTTTCCTGCGGATAACGGGGTTCAATGGCGACCGGAAAATCCCCTGAGGAAAAATACTCACTACTGCGTAGCACGGTCATTTCCAACTCCTTATTAACATTATCGTAATATCTTAGTCGTCACCGGCGCGTCTATAAGGCTGAAACTGTGATCCGCCAGCCGCTTTTGAACAAAACATTTCCCTCCTTACGAAATCCTGCGCCATCCGCCGTACCGCGTGGCTTTACACCTTATTTAAGTACGGACTTCAGAGACCGGTAAGGTGTGGTTTTCTGACCGTTTGGCATGACCGAAACAAAATTGTTATCAAATTGTGAGGTTGTACGTTTAAAACTTTGCGTCTTTGCCATAGTTAGCGCTGAACTGGCACTCGCGGAAAGGTCAGTCTGACGGCAACCTCCTAGAGTCGTGATCATGCGCCTGGCGCGTCGGCAACTTTTCGTCGTTAAACTTTTTGCAGATTTATGCGAATAGCATGCGGAGTACCAACAATGAAATTAAAACACGTACTGAGCCTTACCCTGATGGCGAGCAGCATCCTGCTGGCAGGCGCGGCATCGGCAGAAGTGAAAATTGCGCTGGTAGCGAAATCGCTGGGCAACGGTTTTTTTGAGGCGGCTAACGTCGGTGCGCAGCAGGCAGCCAAAGAACTGGGGGACGTTACGGTAATTTATACCGGCCCGACCACCACCACCGCCGAAGCGCAGATTGAAGTGCTGAACGGCCTGATCGCGCAGGGCGTCGATGCCATTGCCGTCTCCGCAAACGACCCTGATGCGCTGGTGCCGGTACTGAAAAAAGCCATGCAGCGCGGGATTAAAGTGGTGTCGTGGGATTCCGGCGTTGCTAAAGATGGCCGTCAGATCCACCTCAATCCTTCCAATAACGCGCTGATCGGCGAAACTAACGTCAAACTGGCCGCCGATGCGCTGAAAGCCCTGAACGTCGAAAAAGGCGATGTGGCAATCCTCAGCGCCACGCCTACCTCCACTAACCAGAATCTGTGGATCGCAGAGATGAAAAAGGTGCTGCCGAAATACCCTTCGGTGAATCTGGTGACTGTCGCTTATGGTGATGATCTGTCGGATAAAAGCTACCGTGAAACCATCGGATTGCTGAAATCCTACCCGGATCTGAAAGTGATTATTTCTCCGTCTTCCGTCGGTATCGTGGCGGCGGCACAGGCGGTGAAAGATCAGGGCAAAATCGGCAAGGTTTACGTAACCGGCCTGGGGTTGCCGTCTGAAATGGCGGGTGCGGTGAAATCCGGGGCAACGAAAAGTTTCGCCATCTGGAACCCGATTGATCTGGGCTACGCCGCAACGTATCTGGCAGACGATTTAGTCAAAGGCACCGCCACCAAAACCGAAGCCAGCATGGGCCGTTTAGGCAAAGTGAAACTGGATGCGGACGGCAGCGGCGCGATGGCAGAACCGTTTGTTTACGACGCCAGCAACATCGACAAATTCTCCAAAATCTTCTGATCCTGAACGCGGCTCATCGTGATGCGGTGAGCCGTTTTGTTGTGCTTAGCCAGACAGGGGAACTGAAATGACAGACTCAACGACGCCGCTTTTATCATTAAAAGGCATCAGCAAAGTCTTTCCGGGTGTCAGGGCGTTAAACAACGTTCACGTGGATTTGTATCCGGGAAAAGTAACCGCCCTGATTGGCGAAAACGGCGCGGGAAAATCGACGCTGGTGAAAGTCATGACCGGCATTTATCAGCCGGAAGAAGGCGAACTGCGTTATAAAGCGATTCCAATCAAACTGCCAAATCCCGAATCCGCACACAAAGTTGGCATTACCGCCATTCATCAGGAAACCGTGCTGTTCGACGAGCTTTCCGTCACCGAGAATATTTTTGTCGGCCATTACATCTATCGCGGGCTGTTTAAACGCCTGAACTGGCCGGTTATGCATCAGCAGGCACGCGATATTCTGACGCGCCTGGAAGTGAACATTGACCCGCACGCCACCCTGAAAGACCTGAGTATCGCGCAGCGTCATATGGTGGCGATTGCCCGTGCGCTGTCGTTTGATGCCCAGGTGGTTATTCTCGATGAACCGACCGCTGCGCTGTCGCAGCATGAAATTGTTGAGTTTTATCAGATTGTTGAACGCCTGAAACGCGAGGGTAAAGCTATCCTGTTTATCTCGCACAAGTTCGACGAGATTTTCTCCATTTCCGATTACTACACGGTTTTGCGTGATGGCAGTTATGTCGGTTCCGGCAAAATCAGCGACATCAGCGAACAACAGATGGTGACCATGATGGTCGGTCGTGAAGTGAGTCAGGCTTACCCGAAAGTGAACTGCGAGCCGGGTGACACCGTGCTCGAGGTGCAAAACCTCAGCCATCCGACCGAATTTGCAGACATTAACTTTTCACTGCGTAAAGGGGAGATCCTTGGTTTTTACGGTCTGGTCGGCGCGGGAAGAACCGAGCTGATGCAGGCGCTGTTTGGCGTCACGCAGCCAGGCGGCGGAAAAATTCTGATCAATGGCAAAGAACAACATTTCTCCCGCCCTTCCCAGGCGATCCGCGCAGGGATTGTGTACGTGCCGGAAGAGCGCCAGAAACAAGGCGCGATTATTGATCTGCCCATCAGTCAGAACATCAGCCTGCCGCAGCTCAGTCAGCTGAATCCGCGTGGGGTACTCAACGACAAAAAAGAGTGGGCGCTGGCGGATGATTACGCCCGACGTTTGCAGGTAAAAGCATCCAGCTGGAAACAGGCGGTGGGTACGCTTTCCGGCGGTAATCAGCAAAAAGTGGTGATAGCCAAATGGCTGGCGACCAAACCGGACATCATCATTCTCGATGAGCCGACTAAAGGTATAGATATCGGTTCGAAAGCGGCGGTGCATCAGTTTATGTCTGAACTGGTCGGGCGCGGGCTGGCGGTGATTATGGTGTCATCCGAATTACCGGAAGTGATGGGCATGGCCGATCGCATCATTGTGATGCATGAAGGGCTGATGGTGGCGGAATTTAATGCCGGTGAAGCCAGCGCAGAAATGATTGTCAGTGCCGCCAGCGGCGCAGGCGAGGAGGCAGCATGATCAAAAACCTGCTCAAATATCGCGAGCTGTTGCTGGCGGTGGTAATAGTGCTGATGGTGCTTGGCGTCGGCGCACGTTCGCCGGAGTTTGTGGGTGCCGGAAACCTGCTTGAAATGTTCAACGATACCTCGATTCTGATCATCCTCGCCCTCGGCCAGATGATGGTGCTGCTGACCAAAGGGATCGACTTATCGATGGCCGCCAATCTGGCGCTGACCGGCATGATCGTCGCGCTGATTAACTTCCATTATCCCGATATTCCGGTGTGGTCGCTGGTTGTGCTGGCGACAGTTCTCGGACTGGTGATGGGCGCGATTAACGGCCTGCTGGTGTGGAAAGTCGGTATTCCGCCGATTGTGGTCACGCTTGGCACCATGAGCATTTATCGCGGCATTATCTTTCTGCTTTCCAACGGCGGCTGGATCAATGCTCACCAGATGAGCCCGCAATTCCTCAGCCTGCCACGTGCCACTTTTATCGGCCTGCCGCTGCTCGGCTGGTGTGCGATTGCAGCACTGATTCTGGTGGCCTATTTCCTGCGTTACAGCCGCACCGGACGCGCTTTGTATACCGCAGGCGGCAACGCCACGGCGGCATATTACACCGGCATCAACGCCGGTAAAATGCAGTTCGTCAGCTTCTGTCTTTCCGGCGCGCTGGCCGGTTTTTGCGGCTATCTGTGGATTTCACGCTTCGCTGTCGCTTACGTCGATGTTGCTAACGGCTTTGAGTTGCAGATTGTCGCGGCGTGCGTCATCGGCGGGATCAGCACCATGGGCGGCATCGGCTCGGTGGTCGGCTGCCTGCTCGGCGCGCTGTTCCTCGGCGTCATCAACAATGCCCTGCCGGTGATTGAAGTGTCGCCGTTCTGGCAGATGGCGATTTCCGGCGGCGTGATCGTGATTGCCGTCATCCTCAACGAACGCGCCAATAAACGTAAGGGACGGCTGATCCTGCGCCATTCTCCTGCCGTCCAGCCTGTGCGAACTGAAACCGGAGCAAGATCATGAGTAAGACCTTAACTTCGCGCAACACGCCGCATTCAACTGCCGGAGAAAAATCCACCATGTCCGTCACGCCGTTTTTCCGCCGCCTGATGTGCTGGGAAGGATTTTTGCTGCTGGTAACGCTGCTGGTGTTTGTGGTGAATGCGTTCGCTTCGCCGTATTTCCTCAACATCTGGAATCTGTCGGACGCGACGTTTAACTTCACCGAAAAAGCCATCATCGTGCTGCCGATGGCGATGCTGATTATCGCCCGTGAAATCGACCTGTCGGTCGCCTCCACCATGGCGCTCAGTTCCACCGTGATGGGATTCTGCGCGCAGGCCGGTTTACCGACACCCGCGCTGGTGGGCGTCGGGCTGAGCGTGGGATTGTTATGCGGCCTGATCAACGGGCTGCTGGTGACGCGGCTGAATCTGTCGTCAATCGTGATTACTATCGGCACCATGAGCCTGTTCCGTGGCATCACGTATGTGCTGCTCGGTGATCAGTCGCTGAATAAATATCCCGCCAGTTTTGCGTGGTTCGGTCAGGGATATGTCTGGGGGCCGCTGTCGTTTGAATTCGCCCTGTTCCTGGTACTCGGCGCGGTGTTTTATTTCCTGCTGCATAAAACCAACTTTGGCCGCCGTACGTATGCCATCGGCAACAATCCGGTCGCGGCGTGGTATTCCGGGATTAACGTGAAACGCCACAACCTGACGCTGTTCGTGCTGGTCGGTGTAATGTCCGGACTGGCGGCAGTGCTGCTGACGTCGCGCCTCGGCAGTACGCGTCCGACGCTGGCACTCGGCTGGGAACTGAGCGTGATCACCATGGCAGTGCTCGGCGGCGTCAGCGTGCTCGGCGGATCCGGCAGCATGACCGGCGTGATCATCGCCGCGTTCCTGATGGGCTTGCTGACCTTTGGACTCAGCCTGCTGAATGTGCCGGGGATTGTGATGTCGGTGATTGTCGGCGCGATGCTGATCGTGGTGATTTCATTGCCGGTGTTGTACCGCAAGGTGCTGGCGCGGAGGAAATGACTGTCTGGCTCTCCGTCTCCGAGCGGAGAGCCAGTTTTTTTTACCCGCCCTGTCCTCCGACAATAACCCCACAGGATTTATTTCTCCTTGCAATACTTGCTTCCCGCCGCCCTCCTCCCGTAGTTTAAAACCAAATGTCTGTTTCTGAATGTCTTGAACAATGGGGAAAACATATGCGGATTTTAGTTGTGGGTGCTGGTGCGACCGGCGGGTATTTCGGGGCACGTCTGGCGCAGGCCGGGCAGGATGTGACGTTTCTTTTACGTGAAAAACGCGCGCTTGCGGTTGAGCAAAACGGGCTGACTGTCCACAGTCCGCACGGTGATTTCCATTTCCAGCCTAATGTCTTACAGGCCTCGCAGCTCACCGGTCCCTATGACCTGATTTTACTGACCGTGAAAAGCTTCGGGCTGGAAGCGGCGATGAAAGACATCGCGCCGGTTGTCGGTGAAAATACCATGGTGATGCCGGTTCTTAACGGCATGAAGCACATGGAGACGCTGAGTCAGCGTTTCGGCGAGCACGCCCTGATCGGCGGATTATGCAAAATCAACGCAACACTGGATGCGGATGGGCATATTCACCAGATGACGCCATTGCACCAGATTATTTATGGCGAACTCTCCGGCGAAAAAACCGAACGTATTCTGAAAGTCGATCAGGCGTTTCAGAGCGCAGGCGTTGAAGCCATCCTTTCTGAAACGATTATCACGGATTTGTGGGAGAAGTGGCTGCTGCTTTCAAGCCTCGGCGCCATCACCTGCTCCATGCGCGGCAATATCGGTCAGGTAGCTTCAGCACCGGGCGGAACAGAGTTCGCCCAGGCTATTGTCACCGAAGCCCTGACCACCATGAAAGCCTTTGGCTACGCGGAACGCGCGGCGGCGGTCGCAAAAGTCAGGGAAGCGGTGACGGATAAAAACTCGCCACAAACCTCGTCCATGTACCGCGATATGATGCAGGGTTACCCTATCGAAGCAGAGCAGATTGTTGGTGATTTAGTAGAGCGCGCAACGCGTGTGGGGATCAGCGTACCGCATTTGCAGGCCGCTTATACACATTTGTGTGTTTATCAGAAGAACTACTTAAAACAGTAAAACCTTTCCGCCTGTTCATGCAAATTTCAACGCTGAACGGGCGCATTCTGTTGAATTACGCTACGAGAAGATTACGTGGAAGCACAATGATGGGAACATCATATTTTCTGACTCGTGGAATGATCGCCAAACTGCATAATTAAAAAGGGTAAAATGCCCCTTAATCATAAAGCCATTTACCCGCCCTAGCCGATTCTGCAAACATTCTCACCGTTAAAGGCTTTCTGATCTTTTCAACATCCTTACGCTTAGCCTTAAACCAGCGAGTTAAAAAAGGAAGGTTTTCCCAAGGAAAATAGTGGGACCAATTTACGACTGAAAGATCCACTTTAAAGGTTTTTTCATAGGCTTCGAGAGCACATATGAAATCATCACCCGGAGCAAAATCCTGTAGCTCAGTATCAAACTCAAGCGACACTTCCCTTTTTAAATCGAAATCGTAGTATCCAGGTATTTCCTCGCGGAACATTAACAAAACTTTTTCGTCCATTAAAAGTACGTCCATTCAATACGATCTTCTGGATGGGCGATTAAGTTATATTTCGATCTGGTTTCAGTTGCCACCTGCTGGACTAATATGATTGCCATTGCATATCCAACAAAGGGCACATATCTATCAATCAATGCAGCCCATTTAGTGGTTCTACGCATAGCCAGAGTATTGAAAGTCTTACCAACCGGCGTCCACGCTTTAAGGCTAAAGGGTAGTTTGGCTTGCTTTAAAAGTGCTCTTGTTAGCTTTGACGCCACGCTGGTTCCCGTTATTGCAGTTACCATTTTGCCCGGAACCGGAATGTAAGGCAGCCCTGTAATAATGAGAACTGTAGCCGTAGTGTCTAAGCCGAGGTGGTTCGCTAAGCTTTCAATAAAAATTAATCCGAATAACTCTTGATTACTCAGACTCGCATGACCGTGGTAGAAGTACGTCCCGTTTAGCGTTTCGGTAGTATCCATTTTCAATGTCCATTTTATTAGAAGGGTTTTAGAATACTGCTGTGTTCATAAGCAGGCAAAGGGAATTCTATGTGCGGACGCTTCACGCAGCAGGAGCCCCGCTAACAGTAATAAACATCTGAAAATCAGACTATTACGACCTTCGATAATTGTGCCCCGCTGGATAAAGGAATACTTTGAAGCCTCACTTTTAAAATGGATTTTTTGAAAATGGCTATACCAGCTTATTTATGGCTTAAAGACGATGGCGGCGCACTGATTAAAGGCGGTGTGGATGTTATCGGGCGGGAATACAGCATCGAAGTAAAAGGATTCCATCATAATCTGATGACGCCAACTGATGATCGTACAGGGAAAATTACGGGAACACGTATTCATTCCCCTATGATGCTGGTGAAAGATTTTGACTGTTCAAGCCCATATATCTACAAAGCAGTGGCAACGGTTCAATGCCTTGCTTCGGCTGAATTCAAATGGTATCGGATTAATGATGCAGGTCAGGAAGTTGAGTATTTCAACAAGCTGTTAGAAGGTGTGCGGATTGTCTCTATTTCCCCAGTAATGGGTCATTCAAGCAATCCTAATGAAAACCATATGGAATCTGTTGAATTACGCTACGAGAAGATTACGTGGAAGCATAACGATGGCAATATCATCTATGCTGATTCATGGGATGACCGCCAGACTGCATAATGTGAAAAGGGGCATACCGCCCCTTAATCATATAGCCAATGACCCGCCTTTGCTGATTCGATAATCATCTCGACCGTAAGCGGCTTGTAAACTCGACGTTGTAATTTCTTCCACCATAACCACACAGGCCATTCTGGTTCAAAATAATTATCTAAATTAAAGTTATCGTACGAAATACCGTACCGGGTAAACAAATCTACTAACATTTCTTCTAATTCTTCCTGAAGATAATTAAAATGCTCCTGAAAGGTCCATTCTTTAAGAACTTTTTGCTTTCGTACGCTATATTTATCAGTGATGTAACTTAAAATCTCTTTCTCATCGACCATCAGAAATACGTCCATTCAATACGGTCTTTCGGCCGTGCAATCAGATTATATTTATTCCTGGTTTTTCTGGCTATGATTCCAAATATGATCATGGCAGGAATTGTTCCTCCGACATACGGCGCATAACGCCCGACAGCAGCACCAACACTTTTTGTCATGCGGGTTTTCATGAAACCTACAGGTGTTGCCACTGGTTCAACAAAGCGCATATCTTTAAAAATTCTTCGAGAAAGTTTTGAAGCGACGCTGGTCCCCCAGGTTGAATCCCCCAATCCCTTCGGTTTTGGAAGAATTGGCCAGCCTGCAATGATCATCGCAGAGGTTTCTATAGCGAGCCCTTGATGCTCAGCAAAGGACTCCGCAAAAATCAACCAAAATAACTCCTGAGCGCTTACATTGGCATGACCGTGATAGAAGTACGTCCCGTTTAGCGTTTCGGTAGTATCCATTCTCAATATCCATTTGATTCGCAGGGCTTTAGAATACTGCCGCATTCATAAGCAGACAATGTGCCCCCTCGCACTGAATATCATCATTGCTCCTTCCATCACGTTAATCGGTCTGTTGATACCAGAACCTTGCAACGGTTTCATTGATCCACGCATCCGCGGGCTATTTTTTTCCCGGTAACATCCTGATCAGCGTGTTATCGCGCCGGCGATAGTGATGCCAGAGAGCCGCCAGAGTATGTAATCCGATGAGGTAATACCCCGCGTTAGCGAGCCATTCATGCAGCGTTTTTAATAGTTTCTGTAACGGTAAATTCGGAAACACGCTTTTCGGCATAAGGATGTTAAACATCGTCCAGTCATGCCCGCCATAATATTGTGACAAAATACCCATCACCGGTAAGCTGAGAAACATCAGATATATAAGAATCTGCGCGCCACCTGAAAAATAATGCTGCCAGCGCGGCAACGCGGGTTTGACCGGTGGCGTAACATACATCCCGCGAACAAACAGCCGTATACACATCAGAAATAATACGCAAAATCCCAGACTGTAATGCGTCAGGGCTAATAACTCCCGCAAGGGCGTGCCTTTTGCAAAACACCCTTTTATATCCATCGTGGTATAGGTCATTACCACTAAAACAAACACCAGCCAGTGGAGCAAAATTTGAACGGAAGAATATCGGGTACGCATAGCATTTCCGGTAAACGAAGAGACGTTAACCATACTTGCTGAGACTTAAGCTTACATTAAGAGGAATGAGCACCGGCGAGAAATGATCGGATACAGGGGTATTACGATGTTAAAAAAGGGAATAGCGCAGTGAGAAAGAAGAGGCAAAAAAGTGTGTTATCTGCCCCGCAGTTTGCAGGGCAGAAAACACTGAACACATCAGTAGCCTGATTAACGCGCGATCAGGAAACTCTCTAATGTTGCACCACCATCCAGCGCCGCTTTAATGGCAGAAGGAGTGCGGCCCTGGCCGGTCCAGGTTTTTTTAGAACCGTCGGTATCGGTATACTCATAGATTGCCGGGCGTGGTTTACGCTTGGCTTTACCGGATTCTTTGGTTGTCTGGTGACCCAGCAGGTCATCAATAGCGATGCCGTCGTTTGCCAGCATTTCACGGTATTTCAGTAATTTTTCGTCACGTTCCTGCTGCTGCGCACTGCGCGCTTTCACATTTTCGCGTGATTCTTCAACAATTGCAGTCAGCTTCTCGAGAATTTCTTCCAGAGTGCTGAGTGGCATTTCACGAGCCTGTGCCCGAAGTGTACGGATATTATTCAAAACGTTTAACGCGTTGTCCATGATGTGCTCACTTTAGAGGGGTATCATTAAATTAGTGACCCTGATTCTACACAAAGAAATAATGATATCAATTGCGCCAGCAGAATATTATGCACCGTGACACAACGGTGGCAGTCACCACTCTTTTTCTTTAATTGTTAATACTCCCTCTCATAACAACTTGTTGTCGCTGAGTAATTAAAACTTTTACGAAGAAATCACTTTAAACACCTAAAAAACGCCAGAAAAATATTATTAATCACAATTTGCACACTTTGATAATAGTGTCAGTCCGTGAATAAACTATGTTGTTATTATGTACAAATTTGTCAAAGTCTGGTCTTTAGGTGCGAAGCATTACTCTTTTCTGAATAATCATTTCGGTAAAACGGGTTAGAAAAAGCATCTTCTGCACCATTTTTTAGAAGCGATTAAACAACTCCGACGGTAAAATGAGACTTAAATCACAAAATAAGACCCCTGACCGTTATGTTCAAAACCATTTTTGTTGTTTGTGCTGGCTGTGTAGCGCTGAAACTTGCGCTGGACTGGCAGATCATTTTGCAGGTAGCTGAAGGCTGATTGTCAGTTCCCTGGCCATCTTCGCAAACTCAGACAAGTTTCTGGTCAGGATCCCCCGCCGCCACACCAGCCAGGTCATCAGATAACGATAATTGTCAGCCAGCGGCCAGATACTCACCGTACTGCTGCCCGGCATACTTTCCAGCATACTGCGTGGCATCAGCGCCAGTCCGCCGCCTGCAATGACGCAGGCCAGCATGCCGTGATAGGACTCCATCTCGTAAATTTTCCCCGGCGCTGCACCATCATCCGCGAACCAGCTTTCAAAATGACGCCGGTAAGAACAGTTGGAGCGAAATGCATACACAATTTCTCCGTTTACGTCCTGCCCGCGTGTGACCGGTGCATGATGCAGCGGCGCAACAATCACCATTTCCTCCGGATATACCGGCACACCATCCAGCACAGGATGCAGGACGGGCCCGTCGACAAACGTTGCCTCCAGCTCGCCCTCGAGCAATTTATCCAGCAATTCACCCGACGGACCTGTACTCAACGCCAGTTCAACTTTGGTGAACTGCTGATGATATCGCGCCAGCAACGCCGGAATACGCACGGCGGCGGTACTTTCCAGCGCCCCCAGTGCGAAAATCCCCTGCGGTTCTGTTCCGGCCACCGACAACCGCGCTTCTTCCACTAAATCCAGGATCCGGTTGTTGTAATCGAGAAAATTACGCCCTGCTGGCGAAAGACGTAACCGCTGATTCTCGCGGATGAATAATTCGACGCCCAGCTCCGCCTCAAGCTGCTTAATGCGTGTTGTCAGATTCGACGGAACACGATGTACCCGCTGTGCAGCGGCGCTGATACTGCCGGTTTCAGCAACGGCACGGAACATCTCAAGCTGTGAGAGATTCATAAGCTTTCTCAAAAAGTGAATGGTTTACTTATTTTTATTCATTTTTATTAAAACACGCAACCCTCTATTCTGAACGCACTGGTTTAACGAGGAATAAACAATGACGACGACAAATTCGCAAACACATGCCATTTCGCAAAATCCGTTCACCGGCGAACGTATCGCTGAATATCCTTTTGACACCACGCTGGCACTGGAAGCGGCGGTTTCGCAGGGCAGCGCGGCATTTAAGCAATGGCGCAAAACTGACGTCCAACAGCGGGCAAAGCTGCTGGTCAATCTGGCCGCCGAACTGCGCTCCGCCAGCGAAGACATCGCCCGCATGATCACCCTCGAAATGGGCAAGCCGGTGAAACAGGCGCGTGCTGAAGTGGAAAAGTCAGCCGGATTGTGTGAGTGGTACGCTAAAAACGGTCCGGCAATGCTGGCTCCGGAACCGACAATGGTCGATAACGGCGAGGCGCACATTCATTACCGCCCTTCCGGAATGATCCTGGCGATTATGCCGTGGAATTTTCCGGTGTGGCAGATTTTGCGCGGTGCCGTGCCGGCGTTGCTGGCGGGTAATACTTTCCTGTTAAAACCGGCGCCGAACGTGATGGGCACCACGTATCTGGTGAAACAGGCCGCGCTGAAAGCTGGTTTTCCGGCCGGTGCGTTTGGTGTGATTAATGTCGGAAATCCGGCAGTGGCAGAACTGATTGCTGACCCGCGCGTCGTTGCCGTGACGGTGACAGGCAGCGTGCGTGCCGGTGCGGCAATTGCAGAGCTGGCAGGTAAGTCTCTGAAAAAATGTGTGCTGGAACTGGGCGGTTCAGACCCGTTCATCGTACTCAATGACGCCAGTCTGGATGAAGCCGTAAAAGCGGCGGTCGCCGGTCGTTATCAGAACACCGGGCAAGTCTGTGCTGCGGCGAAGCGCTTCATCGTGGAAGAAGGTGTGCTGGAAGCCTTCACTGCGAAATTTGTGGCCGCCGCACAGGCGCTGGTGACGGGCGATCCGCTGGATGACGCGACCTATATCGGCCCGATGGCGCGTTATGATTTGCGTGATGAACTGGATAAACAGGTTCAGGATACGCTGGCAGAAGGCGCAACCCTGCTGCTCGGCGGCGAGAAAATTGCCGGAAACGGTAATTTCTATGCGCCGACTATTTTAAGCAATGTGACGCCTGAAATGACCGCATTCCGCCAGGAACTGTTCGGTCCGGTCGCCGCCATTACGGTCGCGCGCGATGCTGACCATGCCGTCGAACTGGCTAATGACAGCGATTTTGGTCTGAGTGCGACGATCTTCACGACTGACCTTGCGCGGGCAGAAGAGATGACGAATGAACTGGAAACCGGCGGTGTGTTTATCAACGGTTACAGTGCATCCGATCCGCGTGTTGCGTTCGGTGGAGTGAAAAAAAGCGGCTATGGTCGTGAGCTTTCACACTTCGGTTTACGCGAGTTCTGTAACGTGCAGACCGTGTGGAGCAACCGGAAATAACACCCGCCGCGATCCGTAAAGGGTATAAAAGAAATCTCATCCGGGCGCGAAAGTGCCCGTTATCTTTTCCCTTCCTTTTATTCATGTCAAAAATAACGAACCTGTAACGAAATGAAAGCATCTTCTTTTAAAATCGCGTTAATTGTGGCGAAACCCTTCTTAACAAGAAATTAGCAATTAAAGCTAAAGTTCGTCACATGAAAAGGTGTTTATTAATGTTGTGCCGATGAATTGACGGCAACGTAATATCCGATTCAGACAGTGAACTCTTAAGGGATAACTCCATGAAAGGCTTAGTAAATGATGTTTTATCCATATTCTATCCGAAGTCTGTTAAGCCTGTTTTGATCCGCAGCGGATTATCACATCGTGAAATAGCCTCCCTGCAAGCTGTTGGTGTAACAACGGTTTCCTGGGCTACCTCCATGGAAGAACTCAACAATGCGATTGTTAAAAAAGCGTTAGATGCAGGTGCGGTCGGTTATCACATTACTAATGTGGAATCCCATAAACCGGGTAAAGAGGAACAACACGTCATGGCAGCCACCGCGACGTTTTATCATATCAACCATAAAGTGGCCTATGACTGATGTTTCCTGACAGTTTAAGTAAAATATAAAAAGCCGCATACCGGACAGGTCTGCGGCTTTTTTATTTAATTCGCCTTTCAATATCATTTCTCTGAACGCCCTTCTGACTACTCATCCCCCGATTGCGACTGACACACCCTGACGTCATCCCTTTTGATCTCACCGGAATTAGCCGTTTTTTACTCGCTATTTGAGCAATGGCATTAGGAACATTCTTATAACATCACCAAAACAACCACACAAAAAGACGCCTGCACGTCAGAATATCTCAGGGAATTTACATGACTCGCCATCGCCGCGCGACCGGGCACTTTGCCCGTTTTGTCTGTGCTTTTCTTTTGTTATCACTCTTCTCTGTATCCCAGGCCATTGCTCAATCGGCAGGGTGTACGGCGCTGAATAACCGCACGTTTTCTACCGCGAACTTTTCAAGTCAGGCTTATCAGGCCAGCCAGTTTGATACCAGTGATACCTTAACGCTGACGTTTTCAGATTCTGGCGCCGGTGTGAACAGCGAGATGACAGATACGGACAGCTTTGGCCTGACGAATTATGCGCAGTCGACATTCTCAACCTACTACGTCACCGGCGGCACGGCAGGTACTCATTCTTATACCGTGACAGGGTCACAACTTGCGAGTGCGGGAGTTCGCTTTCGCATCACCACCAGCCACGGCTACCTGAGCCCTCTCAGCGTTTCCTGTACCTCACCGGTCAGCGCATCCACCGATGCCAGCCTCTCGGCGCTGTCACTTTCAACCGGTTCGCTTTCCCCGACCTTTTCCAGCGGGACAACCTCTTACAGCGCAATCGTCGCCAATAACGTGACCAGCATTACGCTGACACCAGTGACCACCGACAGCACCGCAACCGTAAAAGTGAATGGAACTTCCGTCACTTCCGGCAGTGCGTCAGGGGCGATCCCGTTAAGTGAAGGCAGTAACACGATCACCGTCACCGTGACGGCTGCCGACGGCACCACCACGTCCGGCTATTCTGTTCAGGTTCAACGCAACGGTTTAGCACCGGTCGCCGGTTCTGCCAGCGCCAGCGTGGCGTTTAACAGCACTAACAATACGATTACCCTGCCCCTTTCCGGTGGCGCAGCGACATTGGTGGCACAGGGTGCGGCACCTGCACACGGTTCGGTCGTATTCTCAGGCTCAACTGCCCTTTATACGCCGTTGCAAAACTATTTCGGTACGGACACTTTCACGTATACCGCCAGCAACAACTGGGGCACATCCGCGCCAGCGACCATCAGCGTGAATGTCGCCGCACCGGTAATTACACTGTCGCCTGTCACCTTACCTTCTGCCACATCCGGCACCGCTTACAGCCAGACACTGACGGCAACCGGCGGGTCAGGCAGCTATCAGTTCACGACCGGGGATGCGTTACCTGCCGGATTAACACTGGCATTAAATGGCGAAATTTCGGGAACGCCGACTGCAACGGGCAGCTTTAACATTACCGTCGTGGCGCATGATACGGCGAATGCTGCCACCGGAAACCAAAGCTATACGATAACCGTTAACGGGCAGGCACCGGTCGCGGGTGCGGTCAGCACCACAGTTGCCGGTAACAGCAGCAACAATGCCATTGTGCCGGCACTGTCTGGCGGCGTCGCAACGTCAGTCACCGTTACGACCGCACCGCTTCACGGCACGGCAACGGCTTCGGGTACCTCACTGAGTTACACCCCTGCGCCCGGATATTCAGATACCGACAGTTTCACTTACACCGCCAGCAATAACTGGGGAACTTCATCCGCTGCAACGGTGAATGTGACCGTAGCCAGCGTGACGCTCGGCTTCACGCCTGCGAGCGGCGCATTACCCGCAGCCACCGCAGGTACGCCGTGGTCGCAGATCATTACTGCCAGCAACGGCACCGCCCCATACACCTACAGCGCATCCGGCCTGCCTGCCGGACTCTCCGTCAGCGCCAGCACGGGTGAAATTTCCGGTACACCCGCCGCTTCCGGCACTTATACCATTCAGGTAAGTGCCGCGGACAGTCACGGGATCACCGGCACCGTAAACTACGCACTGACCGTTGCCGGACAGGCACCGGTGGTCAGTGCGGTATCCTCGAGCGTGGCGGCCAATACCAGTGAGAATCTGATCGAGCCGGTGCTGTCGGGCGGCGCAGTCACGTCACTGGCGATTGTGCAGCAACCCGCACACGGCACGGCGCGCATCCAGAATCTTAAAATCCGCTACACGCCGGTTGCAGGTTATTCCGGTAGTGACAGTTTCATTTACAGCGCTTCCAACAGTTTTGGCGCAGCACAGGCGACGGTCACGCTGAATATCACTGCCGTATCGCTGGCCTTTACGCCTGCCAGCGGCGCGTTGACCGATGGTCGCGCTGGCACGCCTTATCGCCAGATGTTCAGCGCAACCGGCGGCACGGCACCGTATCAGTACCGCGTGTCAGGGACATTGCCTGCCGGATTAACACTGAGCAGTGACACCCTGAGCGGAACCCCTTCCGCAGCGGGGAACAACAGCTTTACGTTGATCGCCACCGACGCCAGCGGCGTAACGGCTCAGGTCGCGTACACGCTAAACGTCACCAGCGCGCAGCCGGTGGGCGTCAGCCATGCGGCCTCCGTTCTGGCTGGCAAATCCGTGCGGGTAAACCTGACAGAAAATGCCACCGGCGGGCCGTTCACTGGTGCGCGTCTTGTCGATTCTCCGGCGGCAACGCTCGGCAGTGCGGCGCTGGAGCAAAGCGACAACAGTATTTATCTCGACTTCCAGACTACGGCTCAGGCTTCCGGCACGGTGGTACTGCGTTATGTGCTGCTGACGCAAGACTCGCAATCTGCGCCAGCGACCGTCACGCTGACCATCGCAGGACGTCCTGACCCGTCCAAAGATCCGGATGTGCTCGGCCTGGTCAGCGCGCAGATTCAGTCGGCGCAAAATTTCGCGCGTGCGCAAATCCGCAACTTCAGCGATCGTCTGGAAACGCTGCACAACCCGGCCAGTGCGCGCAGCGATATGAACGGCATCCGTTTCAATATGCCAGCGTCTAAAAAGGAACGCGGCAACGATGACACGCTGTGGGACACCGCATGGGAGCACAATCGTCCGCAGCCTGAACTGCCGCAACTGACCGATAAAAACGCCGCGCAGCATCCGCTTAAGGGTGCGAACTCGCGTATCAATTACTGGACCGGCGGATTTGTTGACTTCGGCCACTCAGGGAAAGACGGTGTGAGTTTCAGTCACACGCTGGTCGGCATCAGCACCGGCGCGGACTACCAGTTCACCCCGACTTTCACCGCAGGTATGGGGATTGGTTTTGGCAGAGACGTCAGTGATATCGGTGACAGCGGTTCCCGCAGCAACGGCCAATCCATCAGCTCGGCGCTTTATGGCAGCTATCATCCCAGCCGTTTCTTTATCGATGGTTTGCTCGGATACAGCCGTCTGGACTACGACAGCCGTCGTTATGTGACAGAAATAGATCAATTCGCCCGCGGCGACCGTGGCGGTTATCAGGTATTTGGGGCTCTGACATCGGGTTATGACTATCGTCTGCCCGACCTGCTGATTTCGCCATACGGACGCCTGCAATTGTCTCGCACCCGGCTCGACAGCTACAGGGAATCCAGCGCCGATGCCTACGATCTGGCTTTCGCCTCCCAGGTACTGAATGATGTGACCGGCGCGCTCGGCGTTCGCACCCAATACGCACTGCCACTGACGTGGTCGGTGCTGCGCTGGCAAAGTCGTTTCGAATACACGCAGGCTTTCAGCGATCCGGGTCGCGCCCGTCTGGGTTACGCCGATTCCGGCAATGATACGTGGAGTGCGGATGTCTACGGCGACAGTCAGGAAAATCTGGTGTTAGGCATGGGGCTGGATTTCCTGCTGCCGCATAACATCACGCCGGGCATCGCCTATCAGGGCACGCTCGGGCTGGATGAGGCACGCAGCCGCTCGCAGATGATCATGATCCGGGTGAATATCGGGTTCTGATAAGGAAGCCAGGCCTGTTTTTAAGTAACCGACTTATGTAACCGACATGGCTCCACCACACGACTACAAACCCAGAGGCCTGACTTCACGGATAAAATCAATCAGCAGGCGTAATCCGGTTGGCAACTGCCGGCGGCTGGAATAGTAAATGTAGAACCCTTCTCCGGCTGGCGCCCAGTCTGTCAGCACCAGCCGGAGACGCCCTTCTTGCACATAATGGGCGACAAGTGGCTCCGGCAAATACATCAGACCAGCCCCGCCGAGCACTGCAACCAGCCCGGTCTGGGCCTGATCGACCGTAACCGATCCCGGTACGGTGATTTGCAGAGCCTCGCCATTACGTTCCAGCTCCCAGCGGTAAATGCGGTCATCGCCAAGGCGATTGCTGATGCAACGGTGGTTCATCAGGTCGTCAGGATGTTCAGGTGTGCCGGACCGCGCCAGATAATCAGGGGAAGCGGCGATCACCCAACGGATATCCGCCGAAAGCCGCCGGGCAATCATGTCTTCAGGCACAGTGCCCCCATAACGGATACCGGCGTCAAATCCGGCATCGGTGACATCGATCAGCCGGTTGCTGGCCACGAGATCAATTTCCACATCAGGGTAGCGCGCCATAAAGGCCGGAATGACCGGAGCAATCAAAAGGTTCGCGGCTTCAACCGCTGCATTAATGCGGATCCGGCCGCTCGGCGTATCGCGAAACCTGTTGAGTGTCTCGAGCGCGTTATCAATCGCCTCAAACGGCTGCCCCACCGACGTTGCCAGTGCTTCACCGGCGGTTGTCAGGGTCACGCTTTTTGTCGTGCGGTTAAGTAACCGGACACCCAGACGGCTCTCCAGCCCTTTCAGCGCGTGGCTCAGCGCCGACGCACTGACACCCATTTCAACTGCCGCGCGACTAAAACTGCGGTGCCGGGCAATAGCCAGAAAGTAAATCAGATCGGCCACGTCAGAGCGGTTGGTTTGCATACGCGAAATACCTTTTTAGTTAACGCATTCCGCCTTATCCGCTCACCGTGATAATCGTCGCGCCAGTCTGCCCCGGGGGAGTTAAATTCCGCAAGGCGGTGTCAGCGCGGGCGCTGCGGCAGGCAGCGGCGGGATCACGCCATCGACAGGGTGTGGCAGATAAGGCGCTTCAAGTTCTTCAATTTCTGTAGTACTCAGCCGGAAGTTTAACGCACCAATGGCTTCAGCAAGATGTGCAGGTTTCGTCGCACCGACAATGGGTGCGGTGATCACCGGTTTCGACAGCAGCCAGGCAAGTGCTATGTGTGCACGGGATATGCCATGCTTCTGAGCAATACGCGCCACCACATCCACAACCGGCTTATCCAGCTCGGCGGCGTTCTGGTACATTTTCAGCGCAAAGGCGTCGTTTTCGCTGCGTGTTGTGTTCTCATCCCAGTCACGCGTCAGCCGCCCGCGAGCCATCGGACTCCAGGGGATAACACCCACGCCCTGATCCAGACATTGCGGCAACATTTCGCGCTCTTCTTCCCGATATAGAAGATTGTACTGCGGCTGCATGGACACGAAACGCGTCCAGCCATTTTTCTCCGCGGTATGCTGCATTTTGGCAAACCGCCATGCCTCCATCGATGAAGCGCCGATATACCGCGCTTTGCCCGCTTTCACGATGTCATGCAGAGCTTCCATCGTTTCCTCAACCGGCGTGCTGTGGTCAAAACGATGGATCTGATAGAGGTCAACATAATCCATACCCAGGCGACTGAGGCTGTCATCAATTGCCTGAAACAACGCCTTGCGCGACAGAAAACCGTTATTCGGCGCATTGCGCAACGGGAAAAACGCTTTGGTGGCAATCACCACTTCATCTCGCTTTGCCATATCGCGGATGGCGCGCCCGACAATCTCTTCCGAACTGCCGCCGGAATAAACGTTCGCGGTATCGAAGAAATTGATGCCCGCCTCGAGTGCCTGCCTGATCAGCGGACGTGAATCATCCTCTCCCAGCGACCAAGGCTGCGGCAACCGGTCGGGTTCACCGTAGCTCATACATCCGAGACACAGCCTGCTGACCTTCAGTCCGGTACGGCCTAAATTGATATATTCCATGTGCTTCTCCTGAGTTATATCAGTTACCGTAACCGGCAGAACTCACTGCGTGAAGGGCGTTTTAATGCATGGCGCATTGAGTAAAATTCATTAATGGCCGTAATTTGGGCTGATATCTGCCCTCACTTTTGCATTTTACTCAGCAGAAAGTCGATCAGGTTTTTGACTATTTTGGTCTTTCCGGTACTTTTCAGATAGTACAAATAGACCGGCGGATAGGTTTTCCTGCAGGACTTCATGGCAGGAATAAACTGTTCACTATTAGGTTGCAGCGCATAAATGGGTATAAACCATTGATACCCTAAAAAACACAATCAGGATCCACTATACTTTATAGTAAATTAAGCAACCCGCTGTAAAAGAAGAATAAATCCTCTGAACAGGTACACTATGAAAAACATCCTTATTTTTACTCTTGCGCTGAGCAGCGCGGTTGCCGCTCAGGAGCGGATCACGCCTGCGGCTCCCGTTTTTTCTATTTTTGAGCTGGGTATTCAGCAAGGAAAAACGGCCACTTACGAAGAGATGG
Source organism: Rahnella sp. AN3-3W3 (assembly GCF_003263545.1). Lineage (NCBI taxonomy): Bacteria > Pseudomonadati > Pseudomonadota > Gammaproteobacteria > Enterobacterales > Yersiniaceae > Rahnella > Rahnella sp. AN3-3W3. Next base: position 12,729 of record NZ_JYDG01000011.1, on the reverse strand, counting down.
CAAAAAAGAATATTACGGCTTCCATCGCTGACGAAGCGGGAACGCTGGGCATGTATTCCATCAGGCAGAAAGCCAACGTGAATATTGCTTATATGGTGGAAATTTACGCAGACAATGATGCTTATAAAAAGCATCTTGAGTCCCCACAATATAAAGCTTTTATTCAGAACACCCCGGATATTATTGAAACGAATCACAAGCGTAAGATCGATACTGTCCCTCAGTTTCTGGGCGATAAAAAAGTGGTACAAAATGATGCAACGATAAACAACTTCGTTATCGTCGATGTGAAACCTGAATTCAGCCAGGCCTTTAAAGACATCGTTCTTCCCGAAATGATGGAGTCGCTTAAAGTGGAAGATGGCGTACTGGCAATGTATGCAGCAACCGATAAAGAAAACAGCAACCGCTGGTATTTCTACGAGATCTACGCCAGTACAGCGGCTTATGAGGCGCACCGCCAGACCCCGCATTTCATCGACTACCTGAAACAAACAGCAAATATGACGACCAATAAAGAAGCCGTGCCCGTAAGCCCGGACCTTCTGCTGAACAAAGGGGGTTTAAGATTTACAAGGCCGTAAGGGATGTAACCCACTGCAACGCGTGAAATTTCTCTGGAAAGCGCACCTCATTTTCGCGGTTAGCCCGTTGGTTTAGCTTACTCAATTACGCTATAGTGCGCCCGCTGCGGCAAAATCCGCAGCCGGGTTTCGCAGCCTGAATACCACACCAGAAACACATATGTCATAATTATGTGTTGAGCTTCCCTGTACCTGTCAAACGCAGATATCGTGTTTGTACATTCAATGGTGGCTCAGGCAAGGCAACCTTCGGGTTGGCCGGGTTTCTGGTTTGTGCCGGTACTGCGAACCTTGTCTGAGCTACCACCAATAAGAGTTTCGCAGCTCTGGTGGTGGTTAAATTCACAAACCAGAGACTCCAAAAAATGAAACTATCACATCGCCCCACATTTCTGCCCTTCCGCTCTGCTGTTCCTGTGCTGTCCAAAACAGGAGCACTCCGTCATGAATAATCACGACTGGCATCAGGCAGATATCATTGCCGGATTACGTAAGAAAGGTACAACGATGGCCGCCGTCTCCCGCGCTGCCGGTCTGAGTTCCTCTACACTGTCTAACGCACTTTCAAGACCCTGGCCGAAAGGCGAGATGCTTATTGCGCAGGCACTGGATATGCACCCGAGCGCCATCTGGCCAAGCCGGTATTTCGATTCAAAGACGCGTGAACTTATTCAGCGGAAGGTGAGATCTGCAGGCGGCGTGTAGAAAGTTATAAAAAACCCCACACCCGCTTCTCAGCGAATATGGGGTTTTAGCAATCTAAGCGTTAATCCAAATTACATCTGGATCAGATGTTTGATTTTCACGTCTGGATTAGTATCGGCTGCGTAATCAACGCCGTTCAGGCCAAAGCCGAACAGACGCATGAACTCGCTTTTGTAGCCCGAGAAATCTGTCAGCTCAGGAATATTGTCATTGGTGACTTCATCCCACAGCTTGCCGACTTCTGCCTGCACTTCTGGCGCGATCTCTTTCAGGTCAGCGCGCAGACGGCCTTCGTTGTCGACCAGCGGCTCAGCGCCGTACAGGCTGTCTTTGTACAGACCGTAAACCTGCTCAATACAACCTTCGTGAGTGCCCTTCTCTTTCATCACTTTGAACAGCAGGGAAAGGTACAGCGGCATCACAGGGATAGCAGAACTCGCCTGAGTGACAACGGCTTTCAGTACGGAAACACGTGCGTCGCCGCCCTGCTCTGCCAGTGTGCTGCGGATATCCAGAACACGTTTGTCCAGATCCTTCTTCGCTTCACCGATAGAACCGTTCCAGTAGATGTCCTGCGTCACTTCTTCACCCAGATAGGTGAACGCCGTGGTTTTCGCGCCTTCAGCCAGTACACCGGCGGCTTTCAGATCGTCGATCCACATCTGCCAGTCTTCACCACCCATGACCGCAACGGTGCCCGCGATTTCTTCAGGGGTTGCCGGTTCCAGCGTGGTTTCGTTGATAGTTTCTTTATCGGTATTGATGCCACGAATGGTGACTTGCTTACCGATTGGTTTCAGGGTGGAGTTGAACACTTCACCGGTTTTCGGATGGGTACGGCGCGGCGCGGCCAGGCTGTAAACCACCAGATCTACCTGACCTAAATCTTGTTTGATCAGCTCAATGGTCTTTTGCTTCACTTCATCAGAGAACGCGTCGCCGTTGATGCTTTTAGCGTACAGACCTTTTGCGTCCGCAAATTCTTCGAAGGCTGCAGAGTTGTACCAGCCTGCGGTAGCGGTTTTGGATTCATCGCCCGGACGTTCGAAGAAGATGCCCAGCGTTGCTGCGTCAGAACCGAAAGCAGCTGAGATGCGGGCAGCGAGGCCGTAACCGGTAGAAGCACCGATCACCAGGACTTTTTTCGGACCGCCTTCGATTTTGCCTTGCGCGGTAACGTAGTCGATTTGTTCTTTAACGTTCGCCTTGCAACCTTCCGGATGGGCAGTAACACAGATAAAGCCACGGATGCGTGGTTTGATAATCATATAGACCTCATTGCAACTGTCTCAGTAAATTGGCCGATAGAATATAGGTTTGCGCCGTTTCAGGCAAAACCTGCTGCTTTTTCCCATCGTAAACAGACTTCTCTGAAGTAAAAACAGCGCTTATTTTACCCGAATGGATAAAAAACGAACCGCGATATCCTCTTTGAGAAAGTGTAATGCACTTCCCGTCTCACTCCTGCGCGGCATTCAGTATTTTCCGAAATTTTTGTGTCTGCGTTGTAATCCATGACTAATTTCCCCCGCCGCCTACCAAAATCCTAAACATGGGTTAGATTTAGAGGTTGTGTGATCTGCATCACACAAAAATATGACAACAATAATGAAATACAGGGAGCACTTGTGACTGAGAAACTCAACAGCGGGCAGGAAAGCGAGGCGAAGAAAACGCCGCCGCCGACCGAACCGCTGGTAAAAGTAATTGCGTTTATTGCCACCCTCGGTGGTTTATTGTTCGGCTACGATACAGGTGTGATTGCGGGCGCGCTGCTGTTCATGAAGCACGATCTGCATCTGACGTCGGTGACCACCGGTATGGTCACCAGTTTCCTGATACTGGGTTCTGCTATCGGCGCGGTCTTTGCGGGTCGGGTCGCTGACCGGTTCGGGCGCAAAAAAATCATTCTGGTGATGGCGATCATATTCATGGCCGGTTCGCTGGGTTGCGCCATGGCACCCAACGTCGTGCTGATGATTATGTTCCGCTTTATTCTCGGACTGGCCGTCGGCGGCGCGGCGGCGATTGTGCCGATTTATATTGCGGAAATCGTTCCTTCTAACCGCCGCTGGCAGTTCGTCACCTTGCAGGAACTGATGATCGTGTCCGGCCAGCTGATTGCTTACACCAGTAACGCGGCCATTAACGAAGTCTGGGGCGGCGAAACCACCTGGCGCTGGATGCTGGGTGTCGCCTGTGTTCCGGCGGTGATTTTATGGGTCGGTATGTTGTTCCTGCCTGACACACCGCGCTGGTACGCCATGCATGGCCGCTATCGCGAGGCGCGTGACGTGCTGGAACGCACCCGTAAAGCAGGCAAGGTTGAGAAAGAACTGAGCGAGATCCGCAGTTCCATGAGTTCTAAAAGCGAGAAACATTCCCGCCGCCAGAAGACGATTTCCGTCTGGATGAAACGACTGGTATTTCTGGGGATTGGTATCGCCATGCTGCAACAGCTTTCTGGCGTGAACACCATCATGTTCTACGCACCGACCATGTTGCAGGCCACGGGATTAAGCACTAACGCGTCTCTGATGGCGACCATCGCCAACGGAGTGATTTCGGTGATCATGACGTTTGTGGGCATCATGCTGCTCAGTCGCTTCGGGCGCCGTCCGCTGCTGCTGACCGGTCAGATCGGCTGTACCCTGACGCTGCTTGCCATCGGATTAGTCACCTGGCTGATGCCGGAAACTGTCAACGGCCATCCCGATGCGGTTCGCAGCTATCTGGTTCTTGGCGGTATGCTGATTTTCCTCTGCTTCCAGCAGGGCGCGTTGTCGCCTGTTACCTGGCTGCTGCTGTCGGAAATGTTCCCGATGCGCATCCGCGGTATGGCTAACGGCGTATCAGTCTTTGCTATGCAGATGACCAACTTCTCCATCGCCTTTATGTTCCCGATCATGCTGGATACCATCGGACTGACGATGTCCTTCTTCTGCTTTGCCGCCATCGGTGTCGCAGGGGGCATTTTCGCGATCATCTTCGCACCGGAAACGCAGGGCAAAACGTTAGAGCAAATTGAGAAACACTTCAAAAAGCACTTACAGGATGACCCTGCTCCGCAGGAAGCAAGAAGTTAAGGCTGTGATGTCATAACCTTACCGGTCAGGCTTTGGTCTGGCCGGTAAAATATGCTAAGAACAAAGTGTCATATTTGACCTTTTCATCCCTGTTTACACAACGCTTATGCTAAAACTGCATCTTTATTCGCCAAGAGGTTCAAATATGACACTTTCCGTCATATAATGAGATAACTTGCTTAATTTCTCACCGACCGAGCCTGATAGAGTCAAATATGACCCCGAGCAGCGTAGAAACTTTCCTCTCTCAGCTTTCCGAAAATGAAAGGCGGTTATTTATTGAACGGCTAAGTGCCGTTCAGCGTCTCCCTTTTGAGCCATCCGGGCTGACAGCACTCATCATTCAAAAGATGAAACAACAAAACATTACCTATCAGGAAATGGCTCTGCAAATTGGCGTATCTTTATCAACTTTTAAAAGAATAGTTGCAGACCCTGCGGGTTCGAAAACTATCAATCTCAATGCCTTACTAAAAGAACTCGGGATAAATGTATGGCTCGAGAAATAGAAGTATGGTTGTACGATGAAGCCGCCGGCATATTGAGCGAGCTTGAAAACAAGTATGAATTTTCGTATTTCACCGGCTATGCGGGTCCCGCCCTCTCCATCAGTATGCCGGTCAGAACAGAGCCTTACATAAGTCAGGACTTACATCCTTTCTTCAAAGGATTGGCACCTGAAGGGTGGTTGCGCAAGCGCTATTCAGAAATCCAGAAAATCGACTCAAGGGACTTATTCGGATTACTCATGCATAACGGTGATGATTTGCTGGGTGCCATCGTGATTAAAGAGAGGAAATCGTGAACTCAGAACACTGCCTGATCAATTTAAGCCGATTGAAAGGTGTCGAAATTGGGAGCGGATATTCCAGAAAAGGCATCAAACAATTACTTCTACATCCCAAAATGATGCCAGATTTACCTTTTACACGCAGACAGTTTATTCAGGAACAGCCAAAGCATCAGAAAGGCATGAGCATATCGGGCTATCAACCAAAACTATCATTAGCCATTGAGGATAATGAATTTAGGGTGGTAAGCAATGATGGGACGTACATACTGAAACCCTCTCCGGAAGAGTATCCTCATCTCGCCGAAAATGAACACGCGACAATGACTGTAATGGCTCGCCTCAAATTCAGGGTTCCCCCTTTTGGCCTCGTCCGTTTTCGGAAAGAGGATGAAGCGCAACAGTGTGAGCTGGCCTTTGTGATAAGAAGATATGACCGCGGACAGACTGGTGAAGACCGAACGCATCAGGAACAGCTCGATGGTGCGATGGGAATTAATGATAAATATGGCACTATCAACGATAAAAAAGCGATCAGTTACCAAAGAGCCGCCCGTTTTTTGCTGGATAATCTGGGCAATAATCTGACGAATAAACGCGATATTTTTCTGCGCATCGTTTACGCCTATGTACTCGGTAACAACGACTTTCACCTGCGTAATTTTGGCATTTTGCTACCCCGAAATGCTCCAGCTTCACTTGCTCCTGTTTATGACTTTATCAGCGTTGTTCCTTACCCCGCAGCGTTTGGCGAATATCTCGCGTTGCCACTTCTCGAAAGGGAAGAAAACGATCAGGATAGCGCCCCGGGCCTTGACTCACCTTACGGCGAGTATACAGGCGCTGATTTTGTTGCCCTGGGTGAAGGGATCGGGATCCAAAACCCGCTCGCCAGAAAATGGTTAGCTGATGTCATCAGGAGCCACCAGCTCATTATTGATACTTACCATGAAAGTCATATGCCTGAAGAACAGCGTGACAAAGTTCTGGAATATGTTTCCCGCAGAATGCACCTGCTGGAGGTGATGGATTTACCCTGAACGATCAGGAAAACAATTTCCAACTCCCTTATTCACCCAGCTCAATACACAAGTATTTCATTTCCAGATAATCGTCCATCCCGTGACGTGACCCTTCACGCCCCAGGCCGGACTGCTTGATCCCCCCGAACGGCGCGACTTCGTTGGAAATCAGGCCAGTGTTAATGCCCACCATGCCGTATTCCAGCGCTTCCGGCACGCGCCACTGACGCGCTGCGTCACGGGTAAAAATGTATGCGGCAAGGCCAAACTCTGTATCATTTGCCATCGCCACAGCCTGCGCTTCATCGGTAAAGCTAAATACAGGTGCTACCGGACCAAAGGTTTCTTCACGCGCAAATTTCATCGCTGAGGTAACATTTCCGATAACTGTCGGCTGGAAAAAAGTTCCGCCCAACGCATGCGGCTGCCCCCCGGTCAGTAACGTGGCGCCTTGCGATAACGCATCTTCTATATGTTCCTGCACTTTGCTGACCGCAGCCTGGTCGATAAGCGGCCCCTGCGTGATGCCGGATTGTGTGCCATCACCCACGTTGAGTTTTTCCACTTCTTCGACCAGTCTGGCGATAAGCGCCGGATAAATGCCCTGCTGGACATAGATCCGGTTAGCGCAAACGCAGGTTTGCCCGCTGTTACGAAACTTCGAGGCCATGATCCCGGCCACAGCACGCTCCAGATTGGCGTCATCGAACACAATAAAGGGTGCGTTACCGCCCAGTTCCAGCGAAAGTTTTTTCACCGTCGGCGCACTTTGCGCCATCAGGATGCGCCCCACCTCAGTCGAACCGGTAAAGCTCAGCTTGCGCACCACCGGACTGTCGCACAACACCTTGCCCGTGGCCTGCGCTGAACCGGTGATCACCTGCAAAACGCCCGCCGGAATACCGGCTTCCATCGCCAGTTGTCCAAGCGCTAACGCAGTCAGGGGTGTCTGTTCGGCTGGTTTAACAATCATTGCGCAACCCGCAGCCAGCGCCGGTGCCGTTTTACGGGTGATCATCGCCGCAGGGAAATTCCAGGGTGTGATGGCCGCACACACGCCAATCGGTTGTTTCAGAACCAGCATCCGCTGCGACGCCTGCACAGGAGCCAGCACGCTGCCTTCGACGCGTTTGGCTTCTTCGGCAAACCATTCGATAAAGGAAGCGGCGTAGACGATTTCGCCCCGCGCTTCCGCCAGCGGTTTACCCTGTTCCGCCGTCAGCAATGCCGCTAAGTCGTCAGCGTGTTCCAGCATCAGCTGTGCCCATTTCTGCATCAGCGCAGCGCGTTGTTTTGCCGTCTTGTCTTTCCAGACTCGCTGCGCCTGTTCTGCATACACGATGGCCTGCGCCGTTTGCGCCGTGGTGATTTGCGGAACGTGACCTATTACCTTTCCGTTTGCCGGATTAATCACATTGTCGAACTCACCGTTTTCACTGTCATACCATTCGCCATTAATGAGGCACTGCTGGCGCAGAAGGCTTAGATGTTTGAGTTGCATAGGTTGCCTCAGTCAGCCAGAACGCGGGATAAAATCGCCAGTGCGTCTTTAAACTGGGCGTCGGGAATGGTCAGCGGATACAGGAAGCGGATCACGTTACCGTGTACGCCACAGCTCAGCATCAGCAAACCGGCATCCAGCGCTTTGCGCAGATACTGTTTAGTCAGCTCAGCAGATGGTTTTCCGGTCGCGGGATCGTTAAATTCGGCAGCGACCATCGACCCGCGAGCGCGGACATCCACCAGCGCCGGGCATGTCGTTTTGGCTTTTTCCAGCACTTCCACCAATTCCGCTCCTAACCGGCTTGCGCGGTCACACAATTTTTCTTCTTCGATGATGTCGAGCACAGCAAGGGCTGACGCCACTGCCAGCGGATTACCTGCGTAAGTTCCGCCCAGACCTCCCGGCTCAGGTGCATCCATCAGCTCAGCGCGTCCCGTTACGCCGGATATCGGGATCCCGCCGCCGAGGCTTTTCGCCATCGTGACGATGTCTGGTTTAGCATCCGGATAATAATCCGAAGCAAACATTTTGCCGGTACGGGCAAAACCGCTCTGGACTTCATCAGCAATCATTACAATGCCGTGGCGGTCGCAGATTTCACGCAGCCCTTTTACGAAATCTTCCGGCGCAATATTGAAACCGCCCTCGCCCTGCACTGGCTCATACATAATTGCTGCAACTTGCGAAGGGCTAATATCACTGCGGAAAATACGCTCGATGCTGTCGAGTGCGATTTCAGTGGTGACGCCATGCACGGCATTTGGATATTGCGCATGGAAAACGGAGGCAGGGAAAGGACCGAACCCGACTTTATAAGGTACCACTTTGCCGGTCAGCGCCATGGTCAGCAGCGTGCGTCCGTGGAAAGCGCCGGAGAATGTCAAAATGCCAGGGCGGCCGGTTGCCGCGCGGGCAATTTTAACCGCGTTTTCTACCGCTTCCGCGCCGGTGCTGAAAAAGGTCGTTTTAGCTTTACCATTGACCGGAGCAATCGCATTGATGCGCTCTGCCAGATTCACAAAGCTGGCGTACGGGACAATCTGATAGGCCGTATGCGTGAAAAGGTCGAGCTGTGTGCGGATCGCTTCAACAATTTTCGGGTGACGATGCCCGGTGTTCAGCACAGCAATCCCGGCAGTAAAATCGATGTATTCCCGTCCCTGCTCATCCCACAGCGTGGCATTTTCCGCCTTCGCCGCGTAGAAATCACACATCACGCCAACACCTTTTGGGGTCGCTTCTTTACGGCGTTTTTCCAGTTCACTGTGACTCATCTTTCGCTCCTGCATAAAGGTTGATGTTTTATAGATTGCCGGTTGCAAGATGAACAATTTGACGAAATAGCAATCCGTTCTTGTGTTTTATCGCGCCAGCGGTTCTATAATCCAGAACCAGTTTGAATTATTTTGAGGTACCACTTTTGCGTTCACTGCTTTCTGACCTCATTTCGCAACGCCTGACCGGCCTTTCCGACACGTCTAAAGGCACGTTGAATAAGCGCGTATATCAGGCGTTACAACAGGCAATTTTCGATGGCAGTATCACGCCAGGCAGCCGTTTACCGGCTTCGCGTGATCTGGCGAAAGAGCTGGATATTTCGCGCAATACCGTGCTGGCGGCGTATGACCAATTGCAGGCGGAGGGTTATATTCAGACCCGTACCGGAAGTGGGACTTTCGTCACATCTGATTTGCCCGAGGACGGTGTAATTGCCGATAAAACTGCCCGATATTTTTCACCAGTTCGCAGTCATGTTGCGCTTTCCAAACGTGGCACCCGGTTGCTGACGCGCACAGGCGTTGCCTCGCAACAATGGGGCGCGTTCATGCCGGGCGTACCCGACGTGACCAAATTTCCACATGAAATCTGGCGCAAAATTCATAACCGCCTGAGCCGCCGCCTGCACCCGGAATTCCTGACTTATTCCCGCCACGGCGGATGCCCGCAGCTGCAACATGCACTGGCGGATTATCTTCGTGTTGCACGTTCAGTTGATTGCACGGCTGACCAGATCCTGATCACCACAGGCACGCATCAGGCGCTGGATCTGCTGGCTAAAATGCTCTGCGACCCCGGCGATACCGCATGGATTGAAGAGCCCAGCTACTGGGGAATTCGTAATGTATTGACCATTAATGGCGTGGATATTCAGCCGGTTCAGGTAGACGACAACGGAATGGATCCACCGGACAATCCGCCTGACAATCCGTCTAAAAAACCACCGGATTGCCGTGTGCCGAAACTGATATGCGTGACACCGTCACATCATTATCCACTCGGCTCGGTGATGAGTCTGGCAAGGCGCCAAAAAATTCTCGCAATGGCCAGTGAGCAAGGCAGCTGGATTGTGGAGGATGACTACGACAGTGAATTCCGTTACTCGGGCAGTCCGATCCCGGCACTGCAGGGACTGAGCAGCGATGCGCCTGTGATTTACGTCGGAACATTCAGCAAGACGCTGTATCCCGCGATGCGCATCAGTTACATGGTTCTGCCCCGCCCGCTGGCATCACGCCTAAAAATTGCGCATTCAGAACTGTACCGCGGGGGAAATGGACTCACGCAACTGACGCTGGCGGAATTTATTCGCGAAGGACATTACGCCGCGCACATTCGTAAAATGCGGCTGATTTATGGTAAACGCCGAAATGCGCTGACCCGGATAATTGGACAGGAACTTGGACCAGAATATCTGTGTGAAGACAGCAATGCCGGACTTCATCTGATCCTTTCGCTGCCGGATTTTATTGATGATGTGGCGCTGAGTGCAGAGCTTGAGCAACTTAATATCTTGACCCGCCCTCTCTCAGCTTATTATTTGCGCCCGGCTATGCGTCGCGGATTGTTGCTCGGTTATGGCTGTGTACCTGAGGAAGAAATAGAAACTGCATTCAGGCATATCATCGAGTGTCTGCGACGTCGGTTGCTTTCCTCTGGTACAACCGGGCCAGAGGTAAGTCAGTAAATCTCAATCCCATAATCATGTGATTGCGTGATTTTGACCTGCTCCCCGTTGATTAGTACACCCCGATGTTAGTAATGTCTTCATAAGCCACATGAGGACACCCCCATGAAGAAGCGTTTTTCCGACCAACAGATCATCAGTATTCTCCGCGAGGCTGAAGCCGGGGTATCCGCCCGGGAACTCTGCCGCAAGCACGCTATTTCCGATGCCACGTTTTACACCTGGCGTAAAAAGTATGGCGGCATGGAGGTGCCCGAGGTTAAGCGCCTGAAGTCGCTTGAGGAAGAGAACGCACGACTCAAGAAGCTGCTGGCCGAAGCCATGCTGGATAAGGAGGCGCTTCAGGTGGCCCTGGGCCGAAAGTACTGACGACAGACCAGAAGCGCGAAGCCGTGGTGTTGATGTGTGATGCGACCGGTCTGTCGCAACGTCGTGCCTGCAGGCTGACAGGTTTGTCCCTGTCGACCTGCCGTTACGAAGCGCAGCGTCCGGCATCGGATGCGCATTTATCCGGGCGCATCACCGAACTGGCGCTGGAGCGCAGGCGTTTTGGTTACCGCCGCATCTGGCAGCTGCTGCGCCGCGAAGGGCTTCATGTTAATCACAAGCGAGTATACCGGCTCTACCATCTGAGTGGACTCGGCGTAAAACGCAGACGTCGTCGTAAAGGGCTGGCAACAGAACGTCTGCCGCTGCTCCGCCCGGCAGCGCCGAATCTGACCTGGTCGATGGATTTTGTCATGGATGCGCTGGCCACCGGTCGCAGGATCAAGTGCCTGACCTGCGTGGATGACTTCACGAAGGAGTGCCTGACGGTCACCGTTGCCTTCGGGATTTCAGGCGTGCAGGTCACGCGTATTCTGGACAGCATTGCGCTGTTTCGTGGCTATCCGGCGACGATAAGAACCGATCAGGGCCCGGAGTTTACCTGCCGCGCGCTCGATCAATGGGCCTTTGAGCATGGCGTGGAGCTACGGCTCATTCAGCCCGGCAAGCCGACACAGAACGGATTTATTGAGAGTTTTAACGGACGCTTTCGCGATGAATGCCTGAATGAACACTGGTTCAGCGACGTCAGCCATGCCAGGAAAACCATCAGTGAATGGCGTCAGGATTATAACGAGTGCCGCCCGCACTCCACGCTGAATTATCAGACGCCGTCTGAGTTTGCGGCGGGCTGGAGAAAGGGTAATTCTGATAGTGAAGGATCCGACATTACTAAGTGAGCGTTGTATCTAATCCTGGGGGCAGGTCAATTTACAATTCTAAGAGCATAGAATTAAAAAATCATTGAATCCCATTATCTTGTAATCAGCCAAAAATCTTTGAATCCTGATACTTTCTGCATCCTGAAATCATAAGATAAAAATGTCAGGATTTTACAATCACAGAATCTCTGAATCTTAAGATTTCGGCTACTTACATCCTATAATCTTGTGATTACATAATCCCATCCTGACCACACAGAATCACAGGATAAGAATCCTAGCATCCTATAATCCCTCCTTAATCTCAGGATTATATAATCCTCACCTTCGCCTATAGAATCTCATATTCCTGAAATACGGACATGAAATCATATAATCCTGAAATCCCGTTATAATCCTGAGATTCTAAAATCCTTTTATATTGAGTCGGTAATTATAATTAAGTCATTGATATACTTAGCATGATTATATAATCTCATAATCCTCATATCCACACATAATCCCATAATCCTGTAATCACCTATTCAGCTATAATCTCAGGATGATAAAATCCCAGTATCCTACCCACGATCTGGCTGCTACAAAAACACTAATACGGGATGTAAAAATCACAGGATTCCATCATCTCAGAATGATACTTAAGTATCATGTGATTCTGGGAGGTTAGAATCCGGGTATGCTATCAGTGTTCCGCTTCGAATATTTTAAAGATCAATCCTGTAATCCTGACGCTTCTCGAATCCTGAAATCCGACAGATCATATCATGCTATCTCCGGAGCATAAGATGTTGAGATGTTGAGATGTTGAGATGTTGAGATGTTGAGATGTTGAGATGGTGAGATGTTGAGATGGTGAGATGGTGAG
>NZ_JYDG01000109.1:0-30597 GCF_003263545.1 Rahnella sp. AN3-3W3 | reverse complement strand
TGTACAAAATGGCTTCCAAAGTGAATGCCCGGTACGCCAGTTATATGGTGATTTTTATCGCCTTCTTCAGCCATATTTCCTCGGATGCCGCACTGGTGGTCATGCCGCCGTTGGGCGCACTGATTTTCCTCGCCGTCGGGCGTCATCCGGTCGCGGGTTTGCTGGCGGCGATTGCCGGTGTTGGCTGCGGATTTACCGCCAATCTGCTGATTGTGACTACAGATGTGTTGTTATCCGGGCTGAGCACCGAAGCGGCGAAAGCCATTAACCCGGCGGTTCAGGTCAGCGTGATCGACAACTGGTACTTTATGGCCGCATCGGTGATTTTGCTGACCATTGTCGGCGCTATCCTTACCGATAAATTCGTGGAACCGCGCCTGCCGGTGTATCAGGGTGCGCGTAATGAAGAGATGAAAAAGCTGACACCGGAGCAGAACCGCGGGCTGATGGCCAGTGGTATTGCGGCACTGGTGTTCATCGGACTGGTGGCATTGCTGGTAGTGCCGGAAGCCGCACCGCTGCGTAACCCGAAAACCGGCGGCATTATTCCCTCGCCGTTTATTCAGGGCATCGTGCCGCTGATTATTTTGTTCTTCTTCGTTATTTCAGTGCCTTACGGCATGGTGACGAAGCAAATCCGCAGCGCCAGCGACGTACCGGACTTGCTGGTTGACCCGATGAAATCGATGGCCGGTTTTATTGTGATGGTATTCCCGCTCTCCCAGTTTGTGGCGTTTTTCAACTGGAGCAACATGGGGAAATTCATGGCAATCGGGCTGACGGATGTGCTGGAAAACTTAGGTATGACCGGTATTCCGGCGTTTCTCGGGCTGATTTTTCTGTCGGCATTGCTGTGTATGTTCATCGCCAGCGGGTCAGCCATCTGGTCGATTCTGGCTCCGATCTTTGTGCCGATGTTCATGCTGCTTGGCTTCCATCCGGCCTTTGCTCAGATTGTCTTCCGTGTGGCGGACTCTTCGGTTATCCCGCTCGCGCCGATGTCGCCGTTCGTGCCGCTGTTCCTCGGATTCCTTCAGCGGTACAACAAAGAGGCGAAGCTTGGCACCTACTATTCGCTGGTGCTGCCGTATCCGATTGTATTTTTTGTGGTGTGGTTGCTGATGCTGGTGGGCTGGTATCTGCTCGGTTTGCCGATTGGTCCGGGCGTTTATCCGCATCTTTAACCGTCAGTTCAGCCGTCCCATCCGGCGCATGGCGCGGTGCCATGAGCCGTTTATCACCGCCCAGCGCAATACGCCAGCGATGCGACGGGTGGCAAAACGAATGCTTCTGCGTTTAGACGGGGAAAGGGAAATCCCCAGTTGTGTGGCGGCCCACTCGGGTAAAAGCTCGATACCCGCCTGAATCATCAGGCTGCCGACAGGTTTTGCAAGACGGCTTGGCGCGGGCGCATTCTGCAATAATCTCACCACTTCCAGCGTACGCTCATCGCAGCGTAACTGCGGGCGCATCGCCTGCAAATACTCGTCTACCGCCGCCACACTGTCCGGCACGTTTACAGCACCCAGACTTTCTGCCACGCGGGCAAATTCCTTATAATAGCGGTTCTGATCGCTCACACTGAGCGCAGGATTGCGATAACGCAGATGCGATTGCAGGAAGCTGTACGCCTCGGCTACGTGCACCCAGACCAATAAATCCGGATCGCTGGCGGCATAAGGCGTGCCGTAAGCATCGGTTCCGGTGACACGTAAATGGATGGATTTTACTTTTTCGATCAACGCATTGGCATCATGAACCGGCGCAAAGGTGGTGGCGGAAATAAACTGACTGGTACGCCGCAGACGGCCAAGCATGTCTTCACGAAATGAGGAATGATCCCAGACACCGGCGAGCGCCAGCGGATGAAGCATTTGCAGCAGCAAGGCACTGACGCCACCACAAAGCATCGAGGAGAAGTCACCGTGAATTCGCCAGGTGATGCTTTCCGGGCCAAAAAGCCCCGGATCACCTGCCGGTTTCTCGAAGTCTATACCGCCCAACGCCAGGCCCGAAATACTCAGCACCTGGCGTTCTATTCTCTTTCTTAACAATTGTCTAAAACTCAGCGTTTAGTGTGCGGCTTTACTGGCAACCGTGGCTTTCGTCAGCTCCGGCCACAGATTCATGACCACGTCGATCAGGCGGTTAAGTTCAGCGGAACTTGCGCCGTCACGTGCCTGAACGGAGAAGCCCTGAATGGTGCAGGCGAGATATTTCGCCAGCAGCGCGCTGTCCGTTACCGCCGTCAGATCACCGCTCTCTTTCTTATTCTCGAAGTATTCAAATAGAGTGCGTTCCTGCGAGAGGTGGCGCGCACGCAGCATTTCGGCAATGTCCGCAGAAGATGAAGACATCCCGGATGATGCGCTGATCATGAAACAGCCGCTTGGCGTGTCGCAGTCGGTAAACAGCTCAACGATGGCCCGCAGGTAGCGCCCGACCGTATCTTCGACGGACAAATCTGTTCTGCTCAATAAACATGAGCTCTTTTCGTAAAAGTTTTTCAGATAGTGTTCAACGGCTGCGCGAAAGAGCCCTTCTTTGTTTCCGAATTCGGCATACAAAGTCGGTGCCTTCGCACCGGTTGCTTCGACCAAATCAGCTAATGAAGTGGCCTCGTAACCATGGCGCCAGAATAAATTCAGAGCCTTGCTCAGAGCAGTTCCACGGTCGAACTGTTTTGGGCGACCGCGACTTTTCCGGACCAAAGCCGTCTGTTCAGTGCTCATACACCCTCCTTCCATCACCATTGTGATTATGGTTATTAAAATAGTTATAGAAATAACTTAACGATCATTATTAAAAATAGTTGCACACAAGTCCAGCGGAGTTTATTATTTAATTATCGAGCGATAAGAAAATCACTCAAACCCGCAAAGTTGCACAGCTATAAACGCTTTAACAAGCAACAAACCCAGGACGTAACATCATGAGTAACTTCAAAATCCTTCTTGCAGTTCTGGCATTAACCGCTGTACCGGTTGCCAATGTTGCCGCACAGCAGGTTATCATGATGCCAGCACTGAGTCAGGAAGTGAGAATGGTCAATGTGACCGGTGACAGTAACTTCTGTAACCCGACTACCTGCGCGAACAAAAAAGTCGCACAGGGTCGAATTTCCACTTCTCCGACTCAGCCACCTGCGCCTTCGACCTCTGGTCATCAGCCCGCTTCTGTTTACTACTAGCTTTTTAACTACAAGCTTTTGTTTACACCCAAGCGTGGCGCCTGATGACAGAGAGTCAGGGCAGGAATAACGGTAAGGCGGCTCAGGTCGCCTTATCTTTTTCGTAACCGCCCCCTGTTTTATCACCCTCTCCGGTCAGAGCCAACCATTAACTTAGCGATCATTAAAGATTCATTTAGCGAAATTATGGATATGGCTGTCTCATTCCTTTCCGGCGATCTAGTTTAAAAACATAAATTTAACAAAACAAAAACAACAGCCTTTCCGAGCGTGATCTGAGTCACAGCACAATTAGTTAACGCTCATTAAAAAAACATCTTGCACAAATCCGCTACACCCCTTACCATTTACTTATCGAACGTTAACTAATAGATAACGTTGACCTGAAACTGACGCGCCCTATTCCTTATTAATGATTAGGGCACTGCCGAAAAAATTAACGAACAGGAATCACCATCATGAAAACTATCACAATGACCCTCGCCGCTCTGACACTGGCTACCGCTTCTTTCTCCACACTTGCAGCGACTGAAGTTCAGTCTGCACCAGCGGGTGAACAAACTATCGGCACTGTCAGTGCCTCTTCAAACGGTGACCTGAGTACGCTGCAGTCAAAACTGAATGCGAAAGCCACTGAAGCTGGTGCAAGCTCTTACCGCATCATCGGTGCTTCCGGTGAAAACCACATGTACGGTACTGCTGAGCTGTACAAATAAGAGATGAAGATGCGTAAGCAGATTGTTCCGCACAATTAGTTAACGATTAATAAATAAATGAGTTGCACAGAATGTGATCCAGGTCTAAGATTTAATTATCGAACGTTAATTAACAACGTCTGACCGAATCATCACCTGCTGATAAACAGATTAAGAGGAAGACCATCATGAAAAATATCACAATGACATTAGCTGCAATCGCCCTTGCTACCGCTTCTTTCACCACCCTGGCAGCGACTGAAGTTCAGTCTGCACCGGCTGGTCAACAATCAATCGGTGTAGTAAGTGCTTCTTCAAGCAATGATTTATCCAGCCTGCAGAACAAACTGAATGCAAAAGCTAACGAAGCTGGCGCAAGTTCATACCGCATCATCGGTGCTTCTGGTGACAATCATCTGCACGGTACTGCTGAGCTGTACAAATAAGTAAGAAGCTTTGCGTTAAGGGTAACCGACATTTAGTTAACGATTAATAAGCTAGATGTTAGATCGGACAGAAGACAGCTTTGCCCATTAAATGAACGTTGATGACAACGCCTGGCAAAGCTCAATAAACGAATTGAGGAAACTATCATGAAAAACATTACTATGACTCTCGCCGCTATCGCACTGGTAACCGCTTCATTCTCCACTCTGGCAGCGACTGAAGTTCAGTCCGCTCCGGCCGGTCAGCAGGCAATTGGTGTTGTCAGCGCAACGTCAGGTAACAGCCTGAGCAGCCTGCAGGACAAACTGAGCGCCAAAGCCAGCGAAGCAGGCGCAAGTTCTTACCGTATCATCGGTGCTTCAGGTGACAACCACCTGTACGGCACGGCTGAACTGTATAAATAAGCATAGCGGTATGCGTCAGAGCAGTAAGCAGAAGAGGCGGCATTTGCCGCCTTTTTCGTGCCTGCGATTCACCAAAACCACATTTGTTACGGCGCATCACGCAAAACATATATCCACTTTCTTGCTCACAGCCCCTGCCGTCATATAAAGGTGTTGGCGTGAGGCATATTTAGGTATAAAATTTTATACACAAGGAAAGTGACGGTGACTAAAAATATCGACTGGAGGGGAAGTTCACTCAAAGATTTGCGCAATTTTCCTGTTGATGTCAAAAAGCGGGCGGGCTATGAACTTGAGCAGATCCAGCAAGGCCTGCCTCCGACACAATGGAAGTCCGTTAATGACTGGGGGGCCGGCGTGGTTGAAATCAAAATTGATGCCTTTGCCGGCACATTTAGGGTTGTTTATATCGCAAAATTTGAAGATGCAATTTACATCCTTCATTGCTTTGCGAAAAAGACTCAGCAAACCAGTCTGACCGATATTGCCATCATAGAAACACGGTACGCTGAGATCGTCAGAGAACGTGAAAGGAGACAAAATGAAAGAGAACATTGATGTTGCTTCGCGCCATATCACGCCAGCTGACGGTAATGTTTTTGCCGATTTAGGATTTTGCGAAGAACAAGCGCAACATTTACATGCGGATTCGCAAGCTAAAATCGCACAAACCATTGCCCTGAAAGAACAACTGATGACTGAAATTGGCAACTGGATAGCACTGCAAAATATGCGTCAAGGTGATGCAGCTAAAGTGCTCCAGGTTTCACGCCCGCGGGTTTCCGACGTAGTGAATAAAAAAACCGAAAAATTTACGCTGGATGCTCTGATTCTGATGCTGAGTCTGGCTGGCAAACAGGTGAAACTGGTGGTCGAATAATCACTATCACAAAATAGAAAAGGCAGGGATCTCTCCCTGCCTTCTTCGTATTGCCCTGAAACCAGACGGTCAGTTAGCCGAGCTTTTCAGCTGGTTGTCCTGCTGATGTTGCTCCAGCGCCAGTTCGATCAGGCGGGTGATCAAATCGCTGTAACCTAAACCACTGGCTGCCCAGAGTTTCGGATACATGCTGATATTAGTGAACCCCGGCAGTGTGTTGATTTCATTGATGATGACTTCGCCCTGTTCACTCAGAAATACATCTACGCGCGCCATACCCCGGCACTCCAGCACCTGAAATGCCTGTAAAGCGATAGCGCGTATCCGGTCGTGAGTTTCCTGCGGTAAGTCCGCCGGAACAGCAACAGAAGCGCCGGATTCGTTGATGTATTTGGTATCGTAGGAATAAAACTCATCGTGCAGGATAACTTCGCCGCACACACTGGCCTGCGGATTATCATTGCCGAGCACCGCGCATTCGATTTCCCGGCCTTTAATGGCGGATTCGACCAGCACTTTATGGTCGAAACCGAACGCTTCTTCCAGCGCGCGCTGATATCCCGCTTCATCGCTGACTTTGCTGACGCCGACGGATGAGCCCTGATTAGCAGGCTTGATAAACAGCGGCAGGCCGAGTTGTTGTGATACTGCGGCAAACGAATGTTTCTGGCGGTTCGCGCGGGTCAGGCAGACAAACGGGGCGACGGATAAACCGGCATCACGCAACAAACGTTTGGTGACGTCTTTATCCATGCTGACCGCTGAACCCAACACACCCGAGCCCACGAAGGCGATATTTGCCATACGCAGCAAACCCTGCAACGAACCATCTTCGCCCAGGGTGCCGTGAACAATCGGGAAAATCACATCGACCTGTGAAAGTGCGCTGGCGCTGTGCGTTTCGATTAACTGATTTTCCGTTTGACCCGGTATCAGCGCGACCTGATTATTCGAGCGGTTCAGGGCAATCAGCGAAGGGTTCTCAGCATTGATCAGATAATTGCTGGCATCATTGATATGCCATTCCCCTTTCTTATCGATACCGAGTAATGTCACATCAAAACGTTGCTTATCAATGGCATCCACGATGTTTTTTGCCGACTGCAATGACACTTCGTGCTCTGCCGATTTACCACCAAAAATGATACCAACCCGTAATTTACTCACCTGCTGCTCCTTGTCGTCCGCCTCAGCAGACGGCGAATTTTCTATAAACAAACGTGCTCAAAACAGCCTTGCCTAATCAACAACAAACAGTTTCGCGCCTACTGGCGTGGAGGAACGGTGCGCTTCGGCATCGTCCGCTACCTGATAACTCATGCCCGGCGACAGCGTAAATTTACGACCATCTTCCAGACGGGTATGAAGCTCTCCTTCCAGACAAAACAGTACGTGGCCTTTACTGCACCAGTGATCTGCCTCATAACCCGCTGAATATTCAACAATACGCACCCGGATATCGCCAAATTTTTGCGTACGCCACAGCGCCATGCCGGTATCGCCGGGATGTTGTGTGGGCGTTACGTCGCTCCAGTCAGTCGTGCAAAACGGAATCGCATCAAGCTTCATGAGTTTCTCAATGTCGGGAATTTGAAGGAAAGCCAGCATAAAAGTGAGCGGTAAATTTATCAATCGCTTGCTGAAAACAATTCATTAACAGCCCGCCGCAAAGTTACGTAAAGCCGATTGTTCTTAGAGACAGGCTACAGCCCGCATATGGCGGGGCCTTTGAAAATAGGGGCTGAGCATGCGAAACGGTTGTGTTGCATGAGGTGTCTGTGGGACAGAAGTCACGTTTTTTCGTCTATGCTTAATGTTCTGTTGAGAAAGAACGCAGTAAGGCGGACGCACCTCAATTCCAACGTGCCGTTGTTTTCGACGACACGCCACAAAACAAGGAGCAACACATGCCATATCAAACGATAAATCCGTTCAATAACAAACTCATCAAAGAATATCAGACCCATAATGACAAACAGGTTGAGGAAGCGCTGTCCACGGCACATGCCCTGTATAAATCTGACTGGGCGCAAGGCGATATTAAGCAACGCGTTAAAGTGCTGCATAAACTTTCAGAACTGATGGCTTCCCGTGTCGATGAGCTGGCAGAAGTGGTCAGTACGGAGATGGGGAAACTCATCGGTCAGAGCCGTGGCGAAGTGCAGATTTGCGCCGATATTGCGAAATTCTATGCTGAAAAAGCGGAGGAATTTCTCAAACCTGTGCCGTATAAATCCGATCTCGGTGAAGCCTGGGTCGAGCATCACCCGATTGGTGTGATCATGGCCGTTGAGCCGTGGAACTTCCCGTTCTATCAGCTGATGCGCGTGCTGGCGCCAAACCTGGCTTCCGGTAACAGCGTAATCGTCAAACACGCCAGTATCGTTCCTCATTGTGCAGAAACCTTTGAGAAACTGGTTGCTGAAGCAGGTGCGCCAAAAGGTGCCTATACCAATCTGTTTATTTCACAGGATCAGGTGGCCTCCATTATCGATGACGACCGTGTTCAGGGCGTTGCGCTGACAGGTTCGGAAAAAGCAGGTGCCATCGTGGCTGCACGCGCCGCCGGTAAGCTGAAGAAATCGACTCTGGAGCTGGGCGGTAACGACGTGTTTGCCGTACTTGATGATGCCGATATCGATAAAGCTGCCAAAGCAGGTGCTCAGGCACGCGTATCGAATGCCGGTCAGGTCTGTACCGCCGCCAAGCGTTTCATTATTCACGAGAAAGTCGCCGATGAATTCCTGAAAAAGTTCACCGAACACTTTAAAGCGTTGAAAATGGGTGATCCGCTGGATAAATCCACCACGCTGGGGCCGTTGTCTTCTGCCGATGCGGTGAAAACGCTGAGCAAACAGGTAGATGACGCCGTGAAGCACGGTGCGAAACTCCACTTTGGCGGCAAGAAAGTCAGTGATAATCCGGGGAATTTCTTTGAGCCGACCATACTGACGCACATTACACGTGATAATCCGGCGTACTTCGAAGAGTTCTTTGGCCCGGTCGCGCAGGTATACGTGGTCAAAAATGATGAAGAGCTGGTGAAACTCGCCAACGACTCTCATTACGGCCTTGGCGGTTCAGTGTTTACCAAAGATATGAACCGCGCCCGTAAGCTGGCTAGTCAGATTGAAACCGGAATGGTGTACGTCAACTCACCGACAGATACCGCCGCCGAACTGCCTTTCGGCGGTGTGAAACGCTCCGGTTTTGGTCGCGAATTGTCTGATTTAGGTATCAAAGAGTTTGTGAACCAGAAACTGGTGGTGCTGGCCGCTAAGTCCTGATGCTTTTTCTCCCCCTGCGAAGGGGGATTTTTCCTCTCTCCGCACTTCTCGTTTCTCCCTCATTTACCAAGCCTTGACCCACGACAAAGCGCGCTCAAGCACCGCCTCTCTATAATCAGGCTCGTTTGTCTTCCCACTGGTAAATCACATGGCTTATGAACTCAATCTGGACTGGCCGGAATTTTTAGAAAAATACTGGCAAAAACGACCTGTTGTTATTAAAAAAGCGTTCTCTAATTTTGTCGATCCGATCTCCCCTGATGAGTTAGCCGGTTTAGCGATGGAGCCGGAAGTGGACAGCCGTCTGGTGAGCCATAAAAATGGGGAATGGCAGGCAAGCAACGGGCCTTTCGAACATTTTGACGGGTTGGGTGAAACCGGCTGGTCATTACTGGCGCAGGCCGTGAATCACTGGCATCTGCCCGCCGCTGAACTGGTGAAACCTTTCCGCGTATTGCCGGACTGGCGTTTAGATGACCTGATGATTTCCTATTCCGTGCCCGGCGGCGGTGTCGGCCCGCATATCGACCAGTACGACGTCTTTATCATTCAGGGTATGGGCAGCCGTCGCTGGCGTGTAGGCGATGCGTTGCCGATGCGTCAGTTCTGTCCGCATCCGGCGTTACTGCATGTCGATCCCTTCACGCCAATCATTGATGAAGATCTCGAACCTGGCGATATTCTGTACATTCCGCCGGGCTTCCCGCATGACGGTTTCACCCATGAAACCGCTCTCAACTATTCCGTCGGTTTCCGCGGTCCTAACTCGCGCGATTTCATCAGCAGCTTTGCTGACTATGCGCTGGAAAACGATCTGGGCGGCAATCATTACAGCGATCCGGATTTGACGCTGCGTGAACACGTCGGGAAAGTGGAAGAGTATGAGCTGGAACGTGTGCGCCAGATGATGGTTGAAATGCTCAGTCAGCCGGAAGATTTCAAACAGTGGTTTGGCCGTTTCGCCACCACGCCGCGCCACGAGCTGGATATCGCCCCGGCGGAGCCACCTTATGAAGCGCAGGAAATTGTGGATGCGCTGATGCAGGGTGATAGCCTGACCCGTTTAAGCGGGCTGCGCGTACTGAATGTCGGTGAACGTTTCTTTGTGAACAGCGAACCACTGGAAACTGCTCAGCATGAAGCCGCTGATGCGCTGTGCCGGTTCACTCTGATCAGTCAGAAAGAGCTGGGCAATGCGTTGCAGGATCCTGAATTTGTTGTCCTGTTAACGGATCTGGTGAATCAGGGTTACTGGTATTTCGACGAGTAATCCTTCGCTAATAAATAAGAGAGCAAAAGGCGGCCTCCCTGCGGATGCCGCCTTTTTAATGCGTTTTGTTTGCCGGGATAATAAATTAAGGACGGTAAAGCTCCACCGGCGGCTTCATTTTTCGCTCTTCCGGCTCAAACAAATCAATCTCTTCACCGTGAATATATTTGGCGCGCAACATGGCGGAGATCTTATCCATCGTCATGACAATGGCGACCAGAATCAATGTGATAAACATCACCACATCCCAGTTCCATAAACGCATATTTTCCGCATACACCAGACCGATCCCACCCGCGCCGACAAAACCGAGAACCGCGGCAGAACGGGTATTAGATTCAATCTGATACAGCGACAGCGCGAGGAATGTCGGGAAAGATTGCGTGAAAATGCCAAAACGGTGCGTTTGCAACGGTGAAGCTCCCAATGCCCGTAAACCGCGGCTCGGCGAGCGTTCCACGGCTTCGTGTCCTTCGGCGTATAGTTTGCCGAGTAAGCCTAAATCCTGCATCACAATCGCCAGCACGCCGGCCAGTGGCCCCATTCCGACAGCACGGACAAAAATAAGTCCCCAGATCGCCATATCCAACCCGCGCAGCACATCCAGAAGTCGGCGAATAATCATGGAAACCGGTCTGAGTAGCGGCGTAGACATTACATTGCGCGCCGCCAGAAAGGACAGTGGCAGAGCAAGGAAAGACGCAGTGATTGTGCCCGCAAAAACGATCGCCAGCGTGATCGCAATCTGCGTGAAATAATACTTAAAAGGCCATTCGGAAACGTTATGCCAGACAAACATGCGCAGGAAATATCGTCCGACTTCACGGGTACCGCGCACCACTTCGCTCCACGGAATACCGAAATAACTGAAGAAATAGACGTAGTACAACGCAATGACGACAGCCAGTATCGCGAGGTAACGCAGATAGCGGCGCTGTGCGGCAAACAAATGACCGTGCTGCTGCTTCAGGCTGCTGACAACATGAGGTTCAAGCGCATCAGTTAACATCAGAAAGTGCCCTCCACGACGCGTTTGCGCAATTTACCGGATAGAAAATCCATCGCCGACACCACCAGAATGATCAGCAGTAAGGTCATACTGACCTGGTCATAACGGTCCAGTTTGATTGACGTCATCAGTTCCTGCCCGATGCCCCCCGCCCCGACTAAACCGAGGATTGTAGACTGACGGAAGTTGATTTCGAGGCGCATAAAACTGTACGACAGAAAGATAGGTTTAACCTGCGGCCACATAGCAAAGCGCATACGCTGCAAGCGTCCCGCTCCGCAGGCTCGCAGACCGCGCACCGGTTTGTCCGATGCGGTTTCAATGGATTCGTAGAAGAGTTTGGTCAGACTGCCGACGGTGTGTAAAGTCAGCGCGATAAAGCCCGGAATAGCGCCGACGCCAAAGGCCATGACGCACATCACCGCCCACGCCAGCTCCGGCATGGTACGCAGGAAAGCCACAAAAGTACGGATACTGAATTTCACCCATTTTGGCGAATCCGTATTACCCGCGGCGAGAAACGCCAGAATAACCGCCAGCGCGGTCGATAATATCGTCGAGGATAACGCCAGATGAATAGTTTCCCAGATCAGTGGCAACTGAATATTAAGACGATATCCCCAATACGCCAGTGAACCTTCTGTATGACCGTCAGCAAATAACAATGACCAGTGTAATACCGGCACCGTCTGACCAATATAATCAAAGAAGCTCGGTGCGGAGACAATAATCGTTTTTAAATTAAGTTCGGAAACATTGCCTGACCACAGATATAACAACAGCATCAGCCCTGACCAGATCAGCGCCTCACGCTTTTGTTTTCCCCGAATCTGCTGGTAATAACGATTGAAGTCTTTGTTCAAAATAATATTTCCGATTTGCGATAATCATTATTCATCCCCCTGCGAAGGGGGAGGTCAGGAGATTAAAAAAACAATAATGGTAAAAGCTTTCGCTTCCTGAGTTGCCATTAATACCCCACCCCCACCCTCCCCTTCGCAGGGGAGGGAGTTACGGGTTAGCGACCGCCTTTAGTCAGCTCACGCTTCATATCAATAATCTGCTGATATTCAGCCAGAGACGTTTCGCCGATATGTTGTTTACCGCCGACGGCTTTCACGAAGCAGGCGTGGTCTTCTTTATCCAGTTTCTTGATGGCAGAAACCAGTTTAGCCTTGAACGCCGGTGGCAGATCGCTTCGCACTAAGATCGGGCCGTTAGGGATCAGCGGAGATTCCCAAATGATACGAATTTTCTTCATCAGATCCGGATGGTCCATGCGGATCATACGGTTGAATGCGCCGGAGGTATAACCGGTTTCACGGTCGCCGATCATTGATGCCCAGGTCACTGCGCCTTCAAACTGACCGTTAAGCACGCCAAGAATATCCTGCTCATGGCCGCCGGAGAAGGTGACACTGGAGAAGAAGTTGTTGTACTTGTTGTCTGTCGTGCCACCAAATTCTTTCTTGAAAGTCTGGTTCGGGATCAGATAGCCGGACGTGGAATCCGGGTCCGCGAAGCCGAATGATTTACCTTTCAGGTCAGACAATTTCTGGTACGGACTATCGGCTTTCACCACAACCACCGAGTGATAACCCCGGGATTTATCGGTATCGTCGATAACAATACCGACCAGATCTACGGCTTTCGGATTATTAATATAAACTGAGGCGAAAGACGATGGCGACATGCTTAATACCATGTCTACTTTCTTACCTAATAACCCCTGAATAACACCTGAGTAATCAGAGGAATTACGCAGTTTGGTATCCACGTTTAATTCTTTATCGAAGAAATCTTTTACACACTGATTATCACCGATTTGCTGAGTCGCATTCTGGCCGCCCAGAATACCCAAATTCAATTCTTTAGGCGCATCTTCTGCCATGCTGTGCATCGCGGTAAAAGAACCTGCTACGAAAACTGCCAGACGTAATAACTTCTTCATGTAATGATGACCTTGTGTAGATTGAGAGAAAGTAGAAATAAGTACTGCAAAATAAATAACGTTGTTGTTTAACTGTTTATGGCTTCGTGTTCTTCACCGTATAACTGTTGCAAAATACCGTCAGTTAACTGATCGGGATGACCGTCGAAAATAATTTGCCCTTTGGCGATACCGATAACGCGGGTGCAATAATCTTTCACCAGCTCGACCGAGTGCAGGTTGACCATCACGGCAATATTTTCTTCACTGACTTTTTTCAGCGCATTCATGATGCGCAGCGTATTTTTCGGATCCAGCGACGCAACAGGCTCATCGGCCAGCAGAATTTTCGGGTTCTGCATCAGGGCACGGCAAATCGCCACACGTTGCATCTGACCACCGGAGAGATTTTCAGCGCGCTGCAACGCATGCGGCAACATATGCAGCCACTCGAGCAGAGAAATCGCGCGGGCACGGTCTTCGTCGTCGAACTGGTTAAAGAAAGATTTGAATGTTGAGGTATGGCTCAGACGGCCCAGCAACACGTTAGTCAGCACATCCAGGCGAGGAACCAGACAAAAATCCTGGAAAATCATCCCGCAACCCGAGCGCCAGCGACGCAACGCTTTACCGGTCAGCCCGGCCAGTTGCTGTTGTTCACCATTTTCGTAATGACACACTACGCTACCATCGGTAAGCGGAATGGTACCGTTGAGTACGTGTAACAGAGTGGATTTACCTGCGCCGGACCGGCCAATCACCGCCACGAACTCATCCGCGTGCAGATCAAAATTGATGTCATTCAGGACGCGCTGACCTGATTTATAAGATTTCACCAGGCCTTTCACGTCCAGAACTTTGTTCAAATGCTGTGGCCCGGCCTGAGGGTATTCAGCCTGTGCCAGCTTAAGTTGAGCTTGCGCCATGATGCTGTCTCTCGGTTGCTTTCATAATCTGGCGTTCATTAAGCGCGAGTTATATGACACATCAATGACGATTTAATGGACAGCACATGACAAAAATGCAACAGATTAAGTGAAATTACCTAACAGATATCCCGAATGGGGTTTAACTTAATAAGTATCATTTAAGTCTATGATTAGATGGCAACGCATTTAAAAAGGAAGATGAAATGGATAATCAGTCACTCATCGCCACGCTCAAAGAGATTGCTGGCAGCCGTCATGTTCTGACCGGAGACAGCAACACTGAGCGCTACCGCAAAGGATTTCGTTCAGGTGGCGGCAAAGCGCTGGCCGTGGTATTTCCGCAAACGCTGCTGCAACAATGGCAGTTGCTTAAAGCCTGTATCGCCGCCGATAAGATTGTCATTATGCAGGCCGCTAATACCGGGCTGACCGAAGGCTCAACGCCCAGCGGTGATGATTATGACCGCGATATCGTCATTTTCAGTACCCTCAATCTTGATCAAATTCAGTTGCTCGACGGCGGTCATCAGGTGATTGGCTTCCCCGGCAGCACCCTTTATAAGCTGGAAAAAATCCTCAAACCTTATAACCGTGAACCGCATTCGGTAATTGGCTCGTCGTGCATCGGTGCATCGGTGGTCGGTGGGATTTGCAACAACTCAGGTGGATCGCTGGTGAAACGCGGTCGGCCTATACCGAAATGGCGCTTTATGCGCAGATCGACGCACAGGGTGAATTACGCCTGATTAACCATTTGGGTATTAATCTTGGCGAAACGCCGGAAGAAATACTGACGCGTCTGGAAAAAGCTGATTATCTGGAAAGTGACATACTGCACGATCAGCGTCTGGCATCTGACCATGATTATGCTGCGCGGGTGCGTGAAGTGGACGCTGATACGCCTTCACGTTTTAACGCCGATGAGCGGCGGCTGTTTGAAGCCTCAGGTTGTGCAGGAAAACTGGCCGTGTTCGCCGTACGTCTGGATACTTTCCCGGCTGAAACGCAACAGCAGGTATTTTATATCGGCACCAATGACACGGCAGTGCTGACCGAATTACGCCGTCAGATCCTGCGTGATTTTGCGAACCTGCCGGTGGCCGGTGAATACATGCATCGCGATATTTTCGATATCACCGAAGTCTACGGCAAAGACACATTCATGATGATCGATAAGCTTGGCACCGACAAAATGCCGGACATGTTTACCGCGAAAGGGAAATTCGATGCGCATGCCAGTAAAGTCCCTTTCCTGCCGAAAAACTTCAGCGACCGCGTAATGCAATGCCTGAGCAAAGCCCTGCCGAATCACCTTCCACCTCGCATGAAGCAGTACCGTGACCGGTTTGAACATCACTTACTGCTAAAAATGTCCGGCCCTGGAATTGATGAGGCACGTACATTTCTGACGCGTTTCTTCAGTGATGGTCAGGGTGATTTCTTTATCTGCTCGGCTGACGAAGGCAAAAAAGCTTTCCTGCACCGTTTCGCCGCTGCAGGTGCTGCGGTGCGTTATCACGCGGTACATGAAAAAGAAGTGGAGGATATTCTGGCGCTGGATATTGCACTGCGCCGTAATGACCGCGACTGGTTCGAAACATTGCCGGAAGATATCGACAATCAGCTGGTGGCAAAACTGTATTACGGCCATTTCATGTGCCACGTTTTCCATCAGGATTACATCGTCAAAAAAGGCGCGAACAGCAAGGCACTGAAACACCGGATGCTTGAATTGCTCGACGCCAAAGGCGCGGAATATCCGGCAGAGCATAACGTCGGGCATCTGTATCTGGCAAAACCGCATCTGAAAGAGTTCTACCGGCAGGCCGACCCGACCAACAGCTTCAATCCGGGGATCGGAAAAACCAGTAAGATGAAAAACTGGCAGGAATAATGTCCTTCAAAAGGCAAATGGCGTAGTCGGCGCAGGCAGTTTGTTCCCGGACAGCGCGGAGGCTCCGCAGCGTACATAAAGTACGTGAGGAGTCCGAGCACTGCCTGGGGGCAAAATGGCAAGTAAGATAGCCATTAAGTTAAAATAACTGTGTTCCGTAACCCCACATAATCACCGTCAGAGCCAGAAGTAACTCTAATACCAGAACGCCCATTGCCAGCGTTGAACTGGAAAACAGGAACCCTTCGCGACGGTCGATATTCAGGAAGTTAGGAATGCCGAGATACAACAGATATCCGCTATAACACAGCCCGATGATGCCAACGAACAGGCATAACCAGACCATCGGATAAAGCGCAACAAGACCACTCAGGAACATCGGCGTGGCAACATAACCGGCAAACACGATACAGCTGTTGAGTGTCGGGCGGCTGTCATAACGACGTGCCATCCAGTAGATTATGCGCCCCATGAGTGCGACAGCGGCGAGCATCAGAACATAGAAGATAACGGCGATATACGACGCGGTGAACATGGAAACCATCAGCGTCTTACCGTCACCGAAATTCCAGCCCAACTGTGTTGTACCGATAAACGAACAGACAACCGGGATCAACGCCATCAAAAGAACATGGTGGGAATACACATGTGAAACGGTTTCCCGCTCACGCTGGATTTGCTGCAGTTCGGGACCAGGATGGGATAACAGTCCCCAGACATGATTTGCCATGAAACACCCCCTTGTACGCCGAAAGCCGCCAGCGGCGTGCAGTGATAGACCTTCGGAAATGCCCGTCACACAAGGGCACAAGGAAGGTGACGACCTGTCTATATTATAGCCGTTATTGCCAGTTTTGCTGCTGCGCTCAACTTATCGTAATCAGCGTTTGACCGCAGCAGGCCCCTCTTAATGGATAAAGCGAGCGGCTGTAAAAGTTGCACCTACCAGTACC
The DNA here is from genome assembly GCF_003263545.1 of Rahnella sp. AN3-3W3. Classification (NCBI taxonomy): domain Bacteria; kingdom Pseudomonadati; phylum Pseudomonadota; class Gammaproteobacteria; order Enterobacterales; family Yersiniaceae; genus Rahnella; species Rahnella sp. AN3-3W3. The sequence goes on along the minus strand of NZ_JYDG01000109.1, from coordinate 13,709 downwards.
AGCATCATGCTAATAATCCAGCGAGTCTGTTGGATCATAAGGTCATAAAACATCTTCTGCATGGCGCTTAATGAGGCTTCAATCTTTACAAAACGCGCATCCACCTGTTCAAACCGTTTGTCGATTTGTTCAAACCGTTTATCGACTTGTTCAAACCGTTTGTCGACTTGTTCAAACCGTTTGTCGATATGCACCAGTCGATCGTCAATCCTAAGAAGATGCCCGTCGATGCGGGAGATGTTCTGTTCAGTTTTTCCAACACGCACACCGATATCTGTTACCGCTTCAGTGAGCGTGACCATCTGATACTCCAGTTTGCCGACCCGCAGATTAGTTTCGGTGACCACTTCCGTCAGCTGAGTGACCTGTTGTTCCACCTTCCCTACACGAAGATTTAGTCCGGCAATTTCCTCACCGTTTTTGATCCCTTGTTTTTCGATATTATTGATCTGATTTTGCATGAGCTTTTCCATGAGCAATTTTCCTTTGTATTCTTCCGGCCAGGCAGAGGCACCGGGAAAGTAGAGCATCGGATTGACGGGCGAGATATCCATTGTGCTGAGCTGAAACATGGCTGTTGTCCCTCACATGAGCTTATGAGCTTTCCCTGTTTAGAAACTCTTAATCTGTGGGGATTTTGCGCTGTATAAATAACCATATCAAATCAATTTACTTCTCGTTTCACATGCCACTGCTTATGTATCTATGCTTCGAAATCTTACATTTAGATGATGAATAAAAACCAACAAAAAGAGCCTCTTACGAGGCTCTTTAAACTTTATTACTTACGTTAGCTTGCTTTTACTGCTGCTCGGGATTATGCAATGCGGCAGCACCCTGCTGAGATTTACGCGCTTTTGCTACGTCGTCTTTGCTGACCGCCGGCGCCTGATTTCCCCATGCGTTACGGATATACGTACTGACATCCGCCATCTGCTGATCGGTCAGTTTCCAGCCGAACTCAGGCATGTCCGCGCTGGTCGGATTGCTTGCCGTTGCCGCCCCCTGCCCGCCGTTCATCAGCACGTGCAGAATGTTGGTCGGCCGGGTGGCCTGAACGCCGTTATTACCCTTCAGGGCAGGGATCATGTTGCGTACCCCTTCACCGGAATTCTGATGGCATGCCGCGCAGTTATCGGCGTAGAGTTCTTTGCCGTTGGCCATCGCGGAATTAGCGGCTAAAGGCGCGGAATTATCTTTGCTGCCCGGCAAGCTTTTCAGGTAAACCGCGATGGCATGCAGATCTGAATCCGACAAATGCTGCAGCGAATTCGTGACCGCTTCCGCCATCGGACCGGCAGCCACGGTACGCGAGTTAGCCCCTGTTTTCAGGTACTGCACCACTTCGTCATTGCTCCAGTCGCCAATGCCCTGACGGGTATTGCCGGTGATTTCCGGCGCGAACCAGCCCTGCAATTCTCCGCCCTGCAGATGCACGCCAAAGTTATCACCGCCCAGAGGATTTTTTGCAGTATGGCACGATGTACAGTGCCCCAGCCCTTCCACCAGATACGCGCCGCGATTCCATTCTGCCGACTGCGACGGATCGGCTTTGAACGGTGCCGTATCCAGGAACAACAGGTTCCAGCCGAACATCATCAGACGGATGTTATACGGGAACGGCAAATCCGTTTTCGGGCCGTCATAATGCACGGCAGGCAAGGTATTAAGATACGCTTTGATGTCTTTCAGGTCCTGATCGCTGACCTTGGCGTAAACGTTGTAAGGCATCGCCGGATACAGATTCTCACCGTTGATCCCTTTGCCGTTGCGCACCGCATGAATGAACTGCTGATCGGTCCATCCGCCAATGCCCGTTTCTTTATCCGGCGTAATGTTAGTGGCGTAAATCGTGCCGAACGGCGTGTTCAGCCCGTAGCCGCCCGCAAAAGGTTTACCGCCGCCGGGCGCGGTATGACAGGCCACACAGTCCCCTGCCAGTGCCAGATATTTGCCGCGCTCAATGGCAGTTTTGCCGGTCATGGCTGCGGCAGCCGGAGCCTGAAAATCACCTGACTGACTGGCGTTGTGCCAGGTTTTAAAACCGACAAAACCCAGCCCGCCGATGACAACCACGCCCGCGATAATTGCTAATGTCTTTTTCACGCTCATGCTTAAACCCTCACCAGCGGACCAGGAGATTTCAGATACTGGGTTTTGATGGCTTCAGCTGCCCATAAGGTCAGCGCACCCACGGTACCGGTCGGGTTATATCCGCCATTATTAGCAAAGGCTGAAGCGCCGCAGACAAAGACGTTATGCACATCCCAGCTTTGCAGATAGCGGTTTACCGCGCTGGTTTTCGGATCGTCGCCCATGCAGGCGCCACCGGTGGTATGCGAGGAAAGGTTATCCATCGGTGAGAACGGTTTGGTGGTCGGTTCCTGACGGACAACGGTTTTTGCGCCCATCGCGTGCGCAATCTCAACCGAGCGGTCGGCCATAAATTTCGCTGAGCGTTTGTCGTTTTCGATCCAGTCAAAGGTCACGCGCAGCAGCGGCTGGCCGTGGCGGTCTTTATATTCCGGATCTAAATCGAGGAACACATCGCGGTGCGGGTAGCTGTTGCCCATGCAATAGACGTTGTTGTAGTTCTGGTAGCTGTGTTTGACGGCTTTCTTCCAGTCAGCGCCCCAGCGCGGAGTGCCCGGCGGTACGTTATTGGAATAGCCAATCGGACGTCCGTTGGTGGAATGCACCAGCGCCACACCGCCGCCGATAAAATCGTGGTGGGTATGATCGAAGTTGTCGCCGTTGAAATCGTCAATCGCCTGCGACAGCGCACCGGCACCGATAAACGGATTCATCGTTTCATCTTCAAAGAAGAAACCTGCACCGGAAACGGTCTGATAAGCATAGTTGCGGCCTACAACGCCTTCGCCGGTTTTATGGTCGTAGGGTTTACCGATGCCGGAAAGCAGCATCAGCCGCACGTTGTCCATCTGGTAAGCAGAAATCACCACGATGTCCGCGGGTTGTTCCCACATTACGCCGTCGCTGCCGATAAAAGTCACACCGGTAGCGGTTTTGCCGTCGGCGGCTTTGTTTACACGCAGCACTTCAGATTCGGTGATTACCGTGAAATTGGGGCGCTGCATGACGGCTGGTAAGATGCAGGCATTCGGACTACTTTTTGACCAGTTGCCGCAGCCGAAGAATTCGCAGTAACCGCAATAAGTACACGGCGCCATGTTAATACCCAGCGGATTAGTATAAGCATCAGACGTGTTACCCGCAGGCACGGCAAACGGATGATAGCCCATCTCGCGGGTGGCTTTATCAAAGATCATCGACAGCTGAGTGCGTTTGAGCGGCGGCAGCGGATAATCGCGGCTGCGCGGCCCTTCGAAGACATTCCCGCCTTCAATTTTTTCACCCTTAATGTTGCCCGCTTTCCCGGAAGTACCCGCGTAGCGTTCGAATTTGTCGTAGAACGGTTCGACGTCATCATAGGTCACGCCCCAATCCTGCACCTGCATACCTTCGAGGAATTTGTTCTTGCCGTAACGTTCTACTGTCTGGCTGTAGCTCTGGAAATCGTACGGCAGGAAGCGCCAGGTCATGCCATTCCAGTGCGTACCCGCACCGCCGACATTCATGCCAAACTGATAGGTATTAAATTCACGCAGCGGTAACGCTTGCTGGATCGGGTTATTACGGAATGTCAGGGTTTCCACCGCCGTCGGCTGCATGATCGCGCGGCGGCTGACAAAGCGCAGCTCATCGGTATCAATAGTGGTCGGGAAATCGTTGCTGGTGTCGCGCCATGAACCGCGCTCAATTGCCACCACATTCAGTCCTGCCAGCGTCAGCTCATTCGCCATCAGCGAACCTGCCCAACCCAGGCCGACGATGACCGCATCGACCTTTTCACGTTTATTACTCATACGACATTTACTCCTGCAAAATCAATTCAATCAATGACCGTTCGTGGGCGGTTTTTATGATTTTTCGTATTGGGACAGCATGCTGACCGGTTCAATATGTAAGTCTTCGCCACGGCGGTCGATGACATCCCGGAAGTCATAACGTGCACCGGGGAAACCGAGCATTTTCCAGCCCGCCATATCTTTGTTGCCGCCATATAACGGGTCGGAGAAGAATCCCTCACGCATGTTCTGCACTAACATGTTGAAGAACAGCTGGCCATTGACGCCCGCCAGCGGAATTTCGCCGGATTCCACGCGACGCAGTAAATCGTCCTGTTGTTCGCCGGAAAGCTCGGTAAAGTTTTTCCCGCCATTGCGCGATTTCGCGACGTTATTCAGCGCCGTCAGCCCCAGTTTGTAACGTTCGGCTGGCGTGTCTTTATATTGCGGTCCGGCCTGTGGCAACCCGTCCTGAATAACCGGTCCGAGACGATAGGTGGTTACCGCTTTGCCGAAATCGCCGCTCAGCTGACGATCCAGAAACACCGCGCAACCGGCCTCTTTGCCGCCGATACTGAGTTCATCTGCCGGAATGATACGGTCGGCCAGGATTTCCACCAGGCTGACTTCTTCGGGCGTGAAAAATGTCCATTCACCGGCGACCACCGGTTTTGGCGGACGAACCGAATGGATAATCCACGGCATACCACCGGAGAAAATTTTGGCTTTAACCTTCAGCGCAGTGCTGAATAACAGCACCGCCATTGAGGTCAGAAAATGTCTGCGTTTCACGATAAAACTCCTTTTAGCGGGGTCTGACGGGGAAGTACCCACATCTGCGGTGGGCTTTTATTTTGTGACGGAGATTATACGAAGATGTTAGGCGAAAGTAAGATATTTTGTACCAACTGGTACATACTTTATTTGTTTTAAATCAAGGTATTATTTATTTGGTAGTGAGTTAGTACACTAACTAACAAATTTTTACAGGCGAATAAGCCTGCACGACGTCTAAAAAATCATTAACGTAGAGGCTGGAATTTATCAGGAGAATGAGATGCGCATCACCTGTTTACACACGGCGGACAGCAATATTGCGGTATTCGAAAACGCAGCACAGGAACTCGGACTGGAGCAGCATCAGTTTGTGCATGTGTCCCGGCCTGATTTACTCGCCGCTGCCGAAAATGCGGGCGGACTGACTAAGGATATTCGTCAACAAACTGCCGATGTGTTGCTGGTTTTGAGTGAAAATGCCGACCGCGTTTTACTGACCTGCTCGACGCTGGGCTCAGCGGCAACGCTTGCCAGCGAAACAGCCACGGTACCGGTTTTGCGAGTCGATCAGGCGCTGGCGCAACAGGCCATGAAAACGGCGGGCAATGTGGTCGTGCTGTGTGCAGTCGAAACGACCCTGGAGCCAACGCAACAGTTATTCATGCAGGTGGAAAAGCATCCGCAGGCACAGCTTGAAATCCGTCTGGTAACGGGCGCATGGGAAAAGTTTAAGCAGGGTGATCTGGCGGGATACTTACAGGCCATCGCGGCAGCGGCTGATGCGCAATATATGAAAGGTGCGGTCTGTGTGGTGCTGGCACAGGCATCAATGACCGGCGCGGCGCAGCTGACACAAGTGGGCAAACCGCTCACCAGCCCCGAATGTGGCTTACGCGCGGCGCTGGCCTGAAAAAACAGCGAGCAAAAAGCAGAAACGCAGGCAGAAGCTATACTGATAAGGAATATCATTGGCTTAGCCGGACGGCCGATGATGACTGAAAAGTATGTTAAGGAGAAAACATGAAAATTATTCTGTGGATCATCGCCATCATCTTTATCGTCGGCCTGCTGACCCTCACAGGTGTCTTTAAACTGATTTTCTGATCATCAGTTCATTCCCTGCAAACAAAAAGTCCGGCACATGGCCGGACTTTTTCATTTATCAGCGATTGCTGAAATATCCAAAATAATTCGGATTGCAATAAGGCGGCAAGCGAACGAATCCCGATGAGCTGACATTAGTCAGTGATACGGGTGAGTGAACGTCGCCAACGCCATTGCGGTCCGAAGTATGCAGGATATTTTTAGTCGTCTGCCTCTTCGACGGATGGCTGCGTCTTCTGCTGCTCTTTCTGCTTACGATAGTTCTTCGCTATTTGCGGAACGGGCACTGTTTTACCGGTTTCCATCCAGGTGCGAAGACGGTTGGCATCGGCAAATGCGGTGTATTTTCCGAAAGCATCCATCACGACCAGGGTAACCGGTTTACCGTTGATGGTGGTGCGCATCGCCAGACAATGCCCTGCATCATCGGTGTAACCGGTCTTGGTCAGCTGGATATTCCAGGACGGGTTCATGATCAGATGATTGGTATTACGAAATGGCAAGGCATACGCCGGATGGCTGAAGACCGCGGTTTTTTCGGCTGTGGTGCTCAGCTGGCCGATCAGAGGATAACGCTGGGAAGCCAGCAGCAGACGGGTCAAATCGCGTGCAGTCGAGACGTTGTGCGGCGACAAACCGGTCGGTTCCACATAATGCGTATGGGTCATTCCCAGCGATTTCGCTTTGGTATTCATGGCTTTAATGAATGCTGAGTAACCGCCAGGATAATGCGCCGCGAGACTGGCTGCCGCACGGTTTTCCGAAGACATCAGCGCCAGCTGAATCATCTGGCGACGGGTAATTTCGCTGTTGAGTTTCACGCGGGAGAAAACGCCGCGCATTTCAGGCGTATTACTGATATCGACGTTAATCACTTCGTCGAGTGGCAGATTCGCATCCAGCGTGACCATGGCGGTCATCAGTTTTGTCAGGGAGGCAATCGGCCTCACCTCATCAGGATTTCGGGAATAAATCACTTCGTGGCTTTTAAGATCCACCACCATGGCGCTGCCGGAAGCAATTTGAACAATCGGGGCGACGGCCTGCTCTTGCTTTGCAGCGAAGGCGGCAGGTGCAGACAACATGCCTGTATTTAAGGCTAATAAGCTCAGAACCAGAAGACGGATTTTCACATGCATTGCTCTGTATTTAGAAAGTTGTCATTGAGTTATGTCGAAACAGCGGGCGGAATTATAAGGGACGCGAATAGTCTTAGCACCCGCATTTTTCAATTCTATTTGTCACAAAGTCTGTCACCAGCGCCCGCAAACCGTGGAACGGCGAGTAAGTGAACACTTGCGTAAGATTAGCCTGAAATGAAAAAAGGGACGCTTAAAAAGCGTCCCTCCGGATTCTGTCGTCTCTCTGCCCGTGGAAAGACATAATGGCATCACCGGTTGATGCGTTCGGCAATTTCCTTCGACGTCTTCAGCACGCGCACTTCAGTAAATAACTCTGTCGCTTCTTCGTACTCTTTGCGCAAGTAGCTCAGCCACTGTTTGATACGCGCAACGTGATACAAACCGGTGTCGCCCTGCTTTTCCAGACGGGTGTATTTCTGCAACAGCGTCATCACATCCGGCCACGGCATACGCGGTTCGTTGTACTTCACCACGCGGCTGAGATTAGGGATATTCAGCGCGCCACGCCCCAGCATTACCGCATCGCAACCGGTGGTTTGCAGACAGGCCTGACCGCTTTCGTAATCCCAGATTTCGCCGTTGGCAATCACCGGAATACTCAGCCGCTGGCGGATTTCACCAATCGCGGCCCAGTTAATGCGCTCCGGCTTGTAACCGTCTTCTTTGGTTCGCCCGTGAACGGTCAGTTCGGTGGCACCGGCCTGCTGTACTGCATCAGCAATTTCAAAACTGCGCTCGAGGGAATCCCAGCCAAGACGTACTTTGACGGTCACCGGCAAATGCGCGGGAACGGCAGCGCGCATGGCTTTTGCACCCTGATAAATCAATTCGGGATCTTTAAGTAGCGTGGCTCCGCCGCCGCTGCCGTTGACCATTTTCGACGGGCAACCACAGTTGAGATCCACTCCGTAAGAGCCGAGCTCAACGGCAAAAGCGGCGTTTTCAGCCAGCCATTGCGGATATTGTCCGAGCAGTTGAACGCGCACCCGCGTACCGGAGGGCGTGCGGCTGTCGTGATGTAATTCGGGGCACAGGCGATGGAACACTTTGGCGGGCAGCAGCTGATCGACCACACGCACAAACTCAGTGATGCACAAATCGTAGTCGTTCACTTCAGTGAGAAGTTCACGAACCAGAGGATCAAGCACACCTTCCATCGGAGCCAGTAATACGCGCATCGTTGTTCAACCTTTAAAAATGACGCGCAAGATTACCGCATGGCCCGCCGCCGGGCAATTACCCTTGTGACAAATCACGGCTCAGGTGTTCCGGCGCATTGCCGCTGGCCTGCCGGGCTTTTACCGAGCGCCAGGCAATCCAAACAGCCAGGAACGCCGGTATGGCAAACAGCAGGAACATCCAGAATGCCGCACTGGCCGCACCGGCATCTCCCTGACTCACGCCCGCGAAGTTAGCGACAGTGCCCGCCAGTGCCGCGCCGAGCGCTGAAGCAAAGGACTGCACGACAGTTATTGATGCACCTGCTTTTTCGCGGTCGTCTTCCGGAGCCTGCTGCAGCACGCGGGTCAGCAGATGCGGCCAGCCAAGGCCGATGCCGAAACCGGCCAGCGTCAGCCCGAGAACCACACCACTGATATTCAGCCACGGCAGACCAAACGCGACGGGTACGGTAAACAACAATAAAAGCAAACCGGCAGCCAGTATCACCGGCCCGCAGACAATGGCGTTGTCGGCACGGCGACCTGTCCAGCCGGAGCTTGCGACTTCGCTTAATGTCCAGCCCGCTGCCGCGGCTGCCGTGATATAACCGGCCGCCAGCGGCGCCTGACCGTGCAAATGTTGCAGCATATAAGGTACAAACAGTTCGCAGCCCAGACCGATAATCAGCAGGCTCATCACCAGATACAGCCCGTAAAGCGGAGAAGAACGGCGTAATGCATTGCGCGGCAGCAGCCTCACATCAGCGGTAAATTCGCGGTGACGCAGAATTAACATCATCACCACTGCAATCACGAATCCGAGCAGGTTAATCAGGCCTTCGGACGACAAACTCCCCGCAGAAACCACCAGCACCGAGCCGGTCAGCAACGCCAGCTGCATCAGCGGTAACGGCTCGTCGGCCTGTTTTTCACGCTGCGCTTTTGGCAAGATCCGCCATACCCACAGCCCGAACAAAGACGTCACCGGCAGCAGCAAACCGAATGCCCAGCGCCAGGCGTGCAGTTCCGCAAAAATCCCGCCCACTGCCGGGCCGATCAGCGTCGCAATCCCCCACATGGCAGAAATCAGCGCCATTGCCCGCGGCCAGAGAGATTCTTTAAACAGCAGATTGATCATCGCGTAAGAAAGCGCAAACAGGAATCCGCCGCCCAGCCCCTGCAACGCCCTTCCGACCAGCAACACCGGCATATTCGGCGCGGCGGTACAAATCGCGGCACCAGCGATAAAAATACCGGTCGCCATCAGATAACTGCCGCGTGGTCCGGCGGTCCGCATCAGACGGGCGGAAAGTGCCGAGCCAAGAATGGAGCACACAACGTACAGCGTGGTATTCCACGCATACCACGCCAGCCCGCCGATATCCTGCACGACAGAGGGCAAAATGGTGATCACGATGTAACTGTTGGTGGCGTAGAGCGCGACACCGGCACTGAGGGTGATGGCGCTCCCGCGGTTCTCTGCGCTGAATAAGTCCGCCCAACCGTTCTGACTTCCCGACATTTCTCTGCATCCCTTTGGTTTGTGCTTTCCACACATTGAAGCGTGATGTGGTTATGGTATGATTAAAACAAGAAATAACTTGGAATATGTTTTACGTAATCTAGAACCCGCCGAGGTAATATGTCAAGCAATGACTTGGAAAATAAAAATGACGTCAGACAAAGTGTGGCAGAACGCCTCCTGACGCTTCTGAAAACGCGCGGGGAATTACAGACCAGTGATGCCGGTCACCTTTTGGGCACCACCGGAGAAGCCGCACGACAGCAGTTCGTGAAGCTGGCAAAAGAAGGTCTGGTGGAAGCCAAAGCCGTTTCCCAGGGTGTCGGCCGCCCGTCACAATACTGGCAGCTGACCGCCGCAGGCCATGCGCGATTCCCCGATGCACACGCCGATCTCACCGTACAACTTTTGCAGCTGATCCGCACCTCTCTGGGCGATTCAGCGCTGGATCAGCTGATCACTTCGCGGGAAAAAATCACGCAGGAAAACTACCACCAGGCGATGCTCGGGGCGGTGTCGATGGAAGAAAAATTGCAAAGGCTGACGGATATCCGTACCCGTGAAGGCTATATGGCGGACTGGACATTACAGGAAGATGGCAGTTATCTGTTTATCGAAAATCACTGCCCGATTTGTGCCGCCGCCGCCACCTGTCAGGGATTTTGCCGGGCAGAACGCGATGTGTTCAGCGAAGTGCTGGATGCTGATGTGCAACGCACCGAGCATATTTTGCAGGGCGCACGGCGTTGTGCCTATGTGATCCGATAAACCGGATCCGCTAGATTGCAGACGAAAAAAAACCGCCGGTGAAGGCGGTTTGATTGCAGAATAGCGATAACAATTACTTGTTGCCGCTGCCTGCATTGCCGGTGCGACGCTGACCTGCATGAGCAGGACGCGAACGTGCCGGACGATTTTCAGCTGAACCGCGGTTTTCTGAACCACGATTTTCTGAGGTACCGCTGCGCTGACCATTTCCGCCCTGACGCGGAGCGCCGGAACGTGGAGCACCAGAGCGCGGTGCGCCCGGACGCTGGCCCTGACGTGGCGCGCCACGACCGCCGCCGCCGCTGCCCTGACGACCATTAATGATCGGCTCAGCTTTGATGCTCGGGTCTGGCTCGTAACCTTCCAGCGCGATGCGTGGAATTTCACGTTTCAGCAGGCGCTCGATATCACGCAGCAGTTTGTGTTCGTCAACGCACACCAGAGAAATCGCTTCGCCGGTGGCTTCCGCACGACCGGTACGGCCGATACGGTGAACGTAATCTTCCGGCACGTTTGGCAGCTCGTAGTTCACCACGTGCGGCAGCTGGTCGATATCGAGACCACGCGCAGCGATGTCAGTCGCGACCAGAACACGGATAGAACCGGCTTTGAAATCGGCCAGTGCGCGGGTACGCGCGCCCTGACTTTTGTTGCCGTGAATAGCGGCGGCAGTGATGCCGTCTTTATTCAGCTGCTCAGCCAGATGGTTTGCGCCATGTTTGGTACGGTTGAAGACCAGCACCTGTTTCCAGTCGCCTTCGCCGATCATCTGAGACAGCAATTCTCTTTTACGTTTCTTATCAACAAAGTGAACGCTTTGTTCAATTTGCGCAGAAGCGGTGTTGCGACGCGCCACTTCGACAGAAGCAGGGTTGGTCAGCAACTTGCTCGCCAGACCTTTAATCTCATCAGAGAAGGTCGCGGAGAACAGCAGGTTCTGACGCTTGGCAGGCAGTTTCGCCAGCACGCGACGGATGTCATGAATGAAGCCCATGTCCAGCATGCGGTCAGCTTCGTCCAGCACCAGAATTTCAACCTGAGATAAATCAACAGCACGCTGATGTTCCAGATCCAGCAAACGACCAGGCGTTGCGATCAAAACATCCACACCACCGCGCAGTTTCATCATCTGCGGGTTGATGCTCACACCACCAAATACCACCAGCGAACGCAGGGTCAGGTATTTGCTGTAAGCCTGTACGTTTTCACCAATCTGCGCCGCCAGCTCACGGGTTGGGGTCAGGATCAGCGCACGAACCGGGCGACGTCCTTTGAATTGCGCGTTGGTATGGCTGAGCATATTGAGCAGCGGCAGGGTAAAACCAGCGGTTTTACCGGTACCAGTCTGCGCACTCGCCATCAGGTCACGACCTTCCAGCACGACAGGAATAGCCTGACGCTGAATAGGCGTAGGTTCGCGATAGCCCTGTTCTTCAACAGCACGCAAGATTTCGGCACTTAAGCCGAGGGAATCAAATGACATATAAGGAAAAGCTCCAGTCCACTCTAACCCGAACGGGGTTCGGTGCAGTTTCAAGAGTGGATGATCAGACGAGGCAAATGAGGCATTACCACGAGGATTCGGCACAAACTGCAGTGCGCCAGTTGGGTCGATTCTACCACAGAACGCCGCCGTGCGTGAATTTATCTCCTGCAGGCCTGTAACGGGCGGTTACAGAGGCTGACTCCGGCAGCGCTTTCAGGCGGCATAATCTGTCGTGATAATCCCAAATGTTGACACAGGATAATCAATTATAAATCTGATGAATGGGTTCCCACTTTTTGCGTCCCCCTTCACAGATTTGATTGCTATGCTTCGTTTCTCACACTCCTCTGTCCATAAGGCTCGCTCGCTGCAACATGGAAACCTGGAAAGTAAATTTAATCTCCGTCTGGCTGGGCTGTTTTTTCACCGGCATGGCGATGAGTCAGATCCTGCCTTTTTTACCGCTTTACATCGAACAGCTTGGCGTCACATCTCATGAATCACTGAGCCTGTGGTCAGGACTGGTGTTCAGCGGTACGTTTCTGGTTTCGGCCATCGTTGCGCCGCTGTGGGGCAGCCTTGCGGATCGTAAAGGCCGCAAGCTGATGTTGCTGCGCGCCGCGCTGGGTATGGCAATTGTCATGATGTTGCAGGGTTTCGCCACCAACGTCTGGCAGCTTTTCATTCTGCGTACACTGATGGGGCTGACGTCCGGGTATATACCCAATGCGATGGCGCTGGTCGCCTCGCAGGTGCCACGGGATAAAAGCGGCTGGGCGCTGGGCACCTTGTCTACCGGTCAGGTATCTGGTGTCATTATCGGCCCGCTGCTCGGCGGTTTTATGGCTGACCATCTCGGCCTGCGCACGGTATTTTTCGTCACCAGCGGCATGTTGTTTATCAGCTTCCTGATCACATTATTTCTGATCAAAGAGCGCGTAGTGCCGGTGACCAAAGCCAACCGGCTGAGTGGTAAAGCGGTATTCACCACACTGCCTTATCCGTGGCTCATCGTCAGCCTGTTCGTTACCACCATGATGATTCAACTGGCGAACGGTTCCATCAGCCCGATCCTGACGCTGTTTATCCGCGAGATTTCGTCTGACACCAGCAACATCGCGTTTATCAGCGGCGTGATTGCCGCGGTACCGGGCGTTTCCGCGCTGATGGCCGCCCCGAAACTTGGTAAGCTCGGCGACCGCATTGGCGCGCACCGCATTCTTATCGCCGCGCTGGTGTTTTGCTTCATCCTGTTCTGCCTGATGGCGCTGATTAATACCCCTACCCAGCTGGGTATTCTGCGTTTCATGCTCGGTTTCGGCGATGGCGCGCTGATGCCTGCAGTACAGGCGTTGCTGGTGAAATACAGCAGTGATCAGGTCACCGGCCGGATATTTGGATACAACCAGTCGTTTATGTATCTCGGGAACGTGATCGGGCCGCTGATTGGCTCGAGTGCTTCTGCCCTGCTCGGCTTCCGGTGGGTGTTTATCGTGACGGCGATTCTGGTGCTGTTTAACACCGTGCAGGTGTGGTGGAGTTTTCGGCGGGTACCGACGGGAAGAGTGCGGATACCGTAAGCCGCGGTATCGGGGCGGTCATGACCATTTGGAAATGGCGGAAACTTTTTGACTTAAAAATTGATCGAGAAAATTTCGGTTTCTTAATGACGTCGTTCATTTAACTTGCTGCGCCGAAACCGACCAGAGGGGAAAGGCTTTTCCCCTCTGAACTCCCCTCGCTTTTTTATTGCGCGCTATCGCAGGCTCGATGGACATATCCTGTCACATCACCGGGTGGCGCAAAATGTCATCGCTGCGCGATTCCCTCATTTCAGGCTTCGAGCCCTACGTCTCGAACCATTCATTCGGTGCCATTTTT